>NZ_AMYW01000011.1:0-134082 GCF_000335775.1 Flavobacterium sp. WG21 | reverse complement strand
AATAACGGTTCCTCCAGTCAACGCTGTGTACCAAACGATATTAGCTTCATTAAACTGAACACTCGCGAAAGTCGGTGCATTGACCAAACAGAAGTTTTGTGTTCCTGCTGTAACTAAAGTTGGCGTACCTGGATCGGTAACACTAATTGTTACGGACAATCTAACAGCACTTTCACAAAGAGTTGTTGGATCTTTAATTACTGCAAAATAAGTACCACTAGTTAAAGCTGTAGTAGAAGGAATAACGGTTCCTCCGGTAAGCGCCGTGTACCAAACAATATTCGCTTCATTAAATTGAACGCTGGCAAAAGTTGGAGCATTTACCAAACAGAAGTTTTGCGTTCCGGCAGTAACTAAAGTTGGAGTACCAGGATCGGTTACATTTATTGTAATTGCCAATCTCACATTACTTTCACAAAGAGTTGTTGGATCTTTGATGGCAGCATAATAAACTCCGGTAGTCAAAGCTGTCGTGGATGGAATTAAAGTTCCTCCTGTCAAAGCCGTGTACCAAACAATATTGGCGGCAACAGCAGGACTTACATCAATAGAAGCAAAAGTTGGAGCATTTACCAAACAGAAATCCTGTGTAGTTTTAGTGATTACTGGTGTTCCAGGATCGGTTACGTTGATGGTAATTGCTAATCTAACATTGCTTTCGCAAAGAGTTGTAGGATCTTTAATCGCAGCGTAATAAACTCCGGTAGTCAGAGCCGTTGTGGATGGAATTAAAACTCCTCCGGTAAGTGCTGTGTACCAAACAATATTGGCAGCAACAGCCGGACTTACATTGATTGATGCAAAAGTTGGTGCATTGACCAAACAGAAGTTCTGAGTAGTTTCTGTAATCACAGGTGTTCCCGGATCAGTTACGTTTATCGTAATTGCTAATCTTACATTACTTTCACAAAGAGTCGTAGGATCTTTGATCGCAGCATAATAAACTCCGGTAGTTAAAGCTGTAGTAGATGGAATTAAGGTTCCTCCGGTCAGCGCTGTATACCAAACAATATTGGCAGCAACAGCAGGACTTACATCGATCGATGCAAAAGTTGGCGCATTCACCAAACAGAAGTCCTGAGTAGTTTTAGTAATCACAGGTGTTCCCGGATCGTTTACGATTACGGTTACAACTGATCGAACTGAGCTTTCACAACCATTCACATCTCTAATCGCACCGTAATAGGTTCCGTTTGCCAAAGCAGTTGTCGGATTTAATGCGACTCCTCCTGTGGCTGCACTGTACCAAACCACATTAGTCTGATCGGCCTGAAGATTAGCAACTGTAGGATTGCTTATCAAACAGAAATTCTGATTATAAGTGGTAGATGTTGGTGTACCCGGATCATTAATAAGTACGGTCACCAATCTTAATTCTCCATTTTTATTCTGACAAGTAAAATCACTTGAAACTGCAACATAATAAATCATCGGGCTCATTGCCGGTGTTAAACCTGTAGCGGTTAAAACTCCGCTTCCACTAATTGCATAGGTTACTCCGCCAATTGTTCCGCTAAAAATAGGTTGCGTTTTGTTCGCATCTAAATACCAGGAGAAAACAGGATTTGTCAGAGCGCTTGACGGTGTTAGTACCGCAGGTGTATCATGACAAATAGAAGCATTGTTTATTGAAATATCGGATACCAGTGAGCTTGGCAAAATAGTAAAAGTCACTTGTTTTCTGTCTGCCGGAGCAGTTTCACAATACTCGTCAGAACTTACTCCAACATAATAGGTATAAGTCCCCGGAAGTAAACCGGTAACTATTAATTTAGAGGTTACCTGACCAGGAATTGGCTGACTTGTTGTACCATCAAAACTGTACCAGTGGTATACCGGATTGGTAAGTACTGGTGTAGCACTTAGAACAGCATCTAGTGTTACTGTACCGCTTTCAGAACAAATAATAGTTGCACTACCTCCATTTATAGTTACGTTAGTAATAGTTGCTGCAGGAACAGTTGCTCTTACAGTTACTGTAACTTCACCTCTTTCCAGAGCCGGACATCCGTAACGAATTGGCTGAATATAATATTTATACGTTCCGGCAGCTAATGTAGCAGGAAGTGTATAAGTCTGACCGCTGGCCAGCAGATTTCCTCCCGTAGGCGAATCGTACCAGGCGTAATCAGCACAAGGCTTCGGAGGGACGACGAGCGTGAGGTTGGCTCCCGGACAGACCGTTATTTTATTATCAGGATCGGCCCCTATCACTTCTGTATTGGTTGTACGATCTACTGAATGAACTCTAAGCTGATCTAAAACAGTAGCAACACCTCCGTAAGTTATCACTACTTTATCATAAGGCTGCGTTTGAGGTGCAACAATAGTCATAGCCATTGTATCTCCTGAAAGCAGTTTTAAAGTCAAAAGACTGCTTGTATTGGCAATTGGTCCGCCAACCGGAATGTTTCCGGAGTAAAGCTGGATGGTAAATCCGGTAAGTAAATTAAGATTTAAAACTGTTCCCGGTTTAGAAATTACAATTCTTAAACTGTCACCCACCATCGATGGCGTTCTAAAAGTTGCAGTCAACTCTGAAGCTGCCAATACTCCTACAGCGTTAAACATTGTTGCATAAGTTGCAATATCTTTATCGGCTATATTCCATGGATTTGAAACTCCAACCGTAGCGGTTAAAGCTCCTATTCCTAAATCTTTTACACCAGAGAAAACATCTTCGATATCGCCCTGACCACAAGTGATCTGAGCTACTTCTCTTTTGTAATAAGTATCATAAACATTGATATTTTGTGCTACACTTAAAACAGATCCCAGCTGCACACGGATACCGTCGTAATCCTGAAGTCCGGAAGCATTAGAAGGAACAAAAGTGTATTCGAATGAATTTTGTCCCGGTAACAGGTTCAATAAAGATCCTGTAACCGATTGTAATGTTCCAATATCGATAGGGTTATTAGATCCGTCACGTTTAGTACCTACAACCGAGATACTTTGTGCTACAGCAAGTAAGCTGTTTTCTAAACCTAATTTTACTGTTACCGGTGTTCCTTTGGCAATTGTAGTTGGCCATTGCAAATTTTGCCAGGTTGTTCCAATACCCAAAAGCCCTAAACCGGTTGTAATAGTTGAATATGTGCTTGGATCATTATCGGCAGCAAGAGGCCCGTTAGTTACCCCTCCTGTAATAATTGTTCCTGAAGACTGAGTATTGGCGTACACTCTTTCTTGTAAGGTATCACAGGCAGCAGGATCAATCACACTAATCGTGATAGTCTGGCTAACTGTACAGGTACCATTACTGGCTACTACGGTATAAGCAAAAACACCAACCGTATTAAGAACACCTGTATTATTTGAAGGCAACACATTACCCTGCTGATCGTACCAGGTTATAGTCCCGTTTGAAGTGGCTGTTAAGGCAACTGAAGAACCTTTAGTAACCGCTACTGAATTTGTTAGTACTGTTAAAGTTGGTAATGGATTAACCGTTACTGCTACAGGTAGCTTAACTGATGGACAATTGCCCCCATTAAGCTGAGCCTGAATAAAGTAATTACCATTTGCAGTAATATTTGACGCGGCCTGATCTGTAATAGGATTATTTCCCGCATCAAAGAACGTATAAGTAGTATTTCCCGATGTATCAAAATTTGTAATCGCATCTTTCAGACTTACTTTAGCACAACCAGACAAAGTTGGTGTTACGGTTAAAGCAGTACCTGTTGGGAAATTAACAACAACTTCCTTAAGAAATCCTGATGCATTCTCACAGATACCTCCATTTAGCACAGACACATAATAGGTATAAGGAGCATTTAACGCTGTAAGTCCGCTGATGGTAAGGGCGCCTGTTCCTAAATCTTTAGAATAAGTAACCCCGGCTATCGTTCCGGTTGCTTCCTGTGTTTTACTTGCATCTAAATAATACTTGAATGTTGCTCCTGCTAAAGGAGAAGAAGGAGTCAAAACAATCCCTCCGGCACAAGAAGCTGTTACGGGGCTTGTTATATTGATATCACTAGCTGTCGGCAGAGGTAAAACTGTTACCGTAACAGCCTGACGAACTGTATTAATACAAGTTCCGCCACGTGTAGCTTCTAAATAAAATGTAGTAGTAGCACTTAATGCAGCCGTTGGATTCACAGCTACAATGTTTCCTCCGGTTGGAGCATCGTACCACACAAATGTATCTCCACCTGCAGCACTTGCTGTAAGTGAAGCTGTTTGTCCGGCACAAATTGGTGTTGCGTTCCCTGTAATTACTGCATTAGCAAATCTATAAGAAGCTTCGTAAATCTCCAGACTTGATAAAACAGTAGCTAATCCATTTAATCGAACACGCACACTGGTAAAAGTACCCGCTGCAGCAAAACTTGCTTTGAAACGATTTCCGGATAAGATCTGAACATTCAGAAGATTATTGATGGTGCTAAAATCTCCGTTAGGTACCCCCGAGTTAAAACTTTGCAGGCTAACATTAGAAAGTGCACTAATATCAAGAAGTCCGACAGGAATTCCCAGTTCCACATCTATAATATCGCCTGTCTGCCCCGTTGTTGGAAAAGTTAAATCTTGCTGAATATGATCTGTTACTAAACCAATAGGTATTGAAAGAGTAGCTGCTGTAGCATTATTACCGTCTACAGAGTTTCCATCTGCACTGGAACTACAGGTTAAACAGTTTGTGGTTCCTCCTTTAGTGGTTATTTGTGAATTGGCTAATAAGCAATTATTCACTCCGCTAATTACAGTAACAACAATTTCGGTTCTTGTACTACTGGTACAATCTGACGTTAAATCTACCGACTCTACATAAAATGTTTTACTGGCTGTTAGAGCCGGACTAGGTGTATAGCTATTTACATTAGTAGCCAAAAGAGTTCCCCCTGTTGGTGCATCATACCAATTGTGATTAATACCTGGACTACTCACGACTGCCAATGTTGCATCCTGACCGGATTGAATAATCACGTGAGAAGATACCGCAACGGGTGCTGAAGGTCGCGGATTAACCGTAACGGTAACTGCTGTACGGGTTGCACTTATACAAGTTCCGATTGAAGCTTCTACATAATAAGTAGTCGTGGCGGTCAGATTTGGTGTATTGAAAACAGTACCTGTAAACACCAAATTCCCACCGGAGCTTGCATCATACCATTTGTAAACAGTCCCTACAACCGGTGAATCAACACTTATTGAAGTTGTAGCTCCACCGCATAAATTGGAAGGACTGGCCGTTACCACTGTCGGAGCTATCGGGTTATTTACCGTAACAGAAACAGGATTTCTTTCACTATTCACACAACCATCGCGAGTAATTTCTACATAATACGTCGTATTTGCCGTTAAAGCCGGAGTAGTATAAGCCGCTGTACTGGCTAATAAAGTTCCTCCTGTTAGCGCGTCATACCATTTAATAGTTTCGCCAGCAACAATATTTGCCGTTAAAGTAGTTGTTTGTCCTCCACAAATTGTGGTATTTCCTGTAAATGATGGCAACTTATAGCGATGAGTAGCCTGATAAATTTTTAAAGTAGTTAAGGCAGATACCAGTCCGCCCAATCTAACTTCTACACGATCAAAATTGGCTCCCGCTGTAATAGTTGCTCTAAACTTATTCCCTGACAACAACTGTAAAGTAACCAGAGCGTTATTGATAAAAGTGCGATCATTATTATAAGTCGCACCATTATAAGTAGCCAGACTCACAGCTCCTAACAAGCTCAGATCAGCAATTCCTCCCGGTAACTCCAAATCAACATCTATAAAATCACCTGTTTTTCCAGGATTATTAAATTGCAAGGTTTGCTGAATCCACCCATTGGCTAAACCTACTGGCAGCGTTATAGAAGACGAAGTAGTACTATTCCCGTCAACAGAATTGTTCTGGGCACTTGAAGAGCAAAGTAAGCAAAGACCGTTTTGAGTAGTTTGCTGACTGTTAGCTTCCAGACATCCTCCCAAAGGATTCGCTAAAACCGTTACTGTAACAGGAGCTCTCGTAGCACTAACGCAGCCTCCTGCAATAGTACGAGACTCCACATAATATGTTTTGGTTGCCACTAATATTGGAGTGGTAAATGTATTTGAATCTCCTAATAATTTTGTTCCGCCAGTGGGCACATCATACCAATCCAAAGTTACTCCCGCCTCAGCTGTTGAAGCGCTTAAAGTAGCATTCTGACCGGATAATATAGATACGCTTTGGGTTAAAATAGTAGCGACCCCGGGAACCGGAGTTGAAGTAACAGTAACCAGAGTTCGTGTTGGTGTCACACAGGAACCAATCGAAGCTTCGACATAAAAATTGGTGACACCCGTCGAAACGGTTGGTGTATAGGTACTGCCTGTACTCAATGCCACACCGCCTGTTGGTGCACTGTACCAGGAGTAAGTCGTTCCCAGTACCGGATTAATAACCGACAAGGTAGTTGCCTGTGTTGCTCCCGAAGAACAAATTGAAGTTCCAACCGTACTTATCGTTGGCAATACCGGGTCCAGAACATTAATAGTTACCGGAAATCTTTCGTCACTTTCGCAACCTGCACTTCTTGTTATACCTATATAATAAGTAGTACTTGTGGTTAATGCCGGTGTTGTAAAAGTATTCACGCTTGAAAGAGCTGTGGTAGATGTTGGCGAACTGTACCAGGCCAATGTAGTTCCGGCAGCAGGCGTTGCAGTAAGTGCAATAGACTGTCCTACACAGACAGATTGAGTTGCTCCTCCGGTAATGGTTGGTTTTGCAAACTCCAATCGCACATCGTATATACGTATATTGGTCAAGACACTAAGTAACCCGCCAATTTCTACCTTTACCTGATCGGAATCGGCTGTTAGGGTATACTTTATTGTACCAGTAGTTGCTCCGCTAATAGCGTTCACATTCAGCAACGGACTGTTTAAAGCCAATGCCGTACTGCTTGTACTATTGACTGAATTGCTTGGCTGAATTGTCGCATTAGACAATAATCCAACATCCAGCAAATCGGCATTTGATCCGTAAACAATTACAATCTGGTCACCGGCTTTCGCCATCTGACTAAATTTAACTGTTTCCTGCACGGAACAAAGTACACCCAGCGCATTGGTTAATGATGCATACGTACTTGTATTTGCATCATAAGCAAAGGTTGGGTTTAGTACTTCTGTAGTTCCCAAACATACTCCCGCTCTACTGTTCGTTTGAGAGATGGGTCTACAAAAAGTCTGGGCAAAATTTTCATTGCAAAAGAGCAGTAAAAAAATTAATCCCAATAATCTCCTCTTCATAAGAAGATCATAAAAAGTAAATTTTTTTTTCATAATTTGGAAGATTAGAAAATGGACAATAAAATACCTCTTGCGATAAGCACTTATGCTTAGGCAATTTCAAAAAACTCTAATAATCAACTTGTTGAAATAAAATTTAGATTCCCAGAATACTAAGAATGTAAACAACATTTCAGTAAAAAAAATCATGCTGTACACTCTAAACAGAAGTACATTAAAGAACCGCTCCTATTCTTTCGAATAAAAGACATACCAAAAAAAGTGCGGAAATACCGATCGAAATCAGACTTCCAAAAAGGGTGATTTGTTATTAACCAATTTTCATGAAAGAAAATATACGTTTTGGAGAATTGGGAAATTCTACCTCCTATATAGTCTGATTCAATATTCATAAAAAGTTGATTACTCTTTTTATAAACTTTGTTTCTTTTAGAACAGAACTCTAAAAATTGAATCAATTCATTTTAAAAAACGCAGTGCGGATTTAAAAAATTTTTAAACACAACAATACGTTTCATCAACAAACCCCTTATTGGGATTTGAAAATAAAAAAATATTAAAACTGGAAAATTTATGAAACAAGTCTGAAGTGGAACAAAAATTAAATTTGATGATAAATTCATTTTTTTTCAAACTCTTACAAGATAAAGCTAAAATAATACGAAAACCTAATGCAAACTTGATAAAGAAAGTAGTGATCAATTCCATACGCAAACTAATTAAGTTATTATAAAAAACCTCAACTCTAGATAATCATACAAAAAACACTATTTGATGTATTACATAATAACTTAAATAGTTGTTTTTGGAAAAAGAACAAAAAAGTTTTGTTTAACTTTTTCTTATACTAAAATTAGAAAAAAGGAAAACACTAAACAAGTATAATTTTCCTGTTTTTTCAATTTACATAAAAAACGAAAATAGAAAAAACAGGTAAATCATCGGAAAAACCTGCCCTAATAACGTCAAAATGAGATGAATTAAAAGAATGAAAATATTTTATCTTTTTTCAAAATCATTAAAAAAGAAAGTAAAAGACTACATTTTAAAAAGGTAATCGATTGAAATTGAACAAAAAAGACATAAAAACAGCAAGAATTTGATATTTACCACAATAAAACTCCATTCTTTAAATTATTCAGAAAAAATGCGTAGAAATACGGGTAAAAAAAAACATTAAAACTTCAACAAAAGTTAAAAAATTAAAAATTAGCAAACATCTAAACGTTAAACACTTACTAATTTTTAATCTTAAAAAAAGCTATGATTCAATAATTGTATTAATCTGTGTAAACAATTGACCGTCACTTAAAAATGCTCCTTGCTGAATTAATTCAAAAATAGAAGCGTTTCTCTCCTCTGTGAACACTTTTTTTCCAACCTTCATTTCTATGTTTTCGGTAAACATATTATCAGACAGCCACTGCAATCCTTCTTTACTCAAAAAATCAGTTTCAGCAACCAATGATTTCAATACGATCGACTGAACATGAGTTTCAAAACACTGGAACAAGAAGATATGATTTTTAGAAAAGTGCTCCAAAAATTCTGCTCTCGACAAAACACCTTCCCAGATTAAATCTGAAAAAATATCCAGTTCCTGCTCCGCAACTTCCGGTTTATTTATTTTAAGAGCGTCCCACTCTGCTTTATCAATAGCCTGCGTTGCCAAAAAGCTTGCAAATTCTGCATGCAACTCATCAAATTGCTCTTTTGTTAATCTTGCGTATTTCATTTTTTTTCTTGTGTTAAACACTCTAAAAAGAGCTTGTGTAAAATTTCGGAACTTCTCTATTACTTATAAAAAAAGCCCCCGCAAATGCGAGGGCAAATTTATAACTTTTTTTGCTTTACTAAAAGATGTATCGTATACCAAATTGCGCCTGCCATCTGGACAATAAACTAGCGTCATAATTAAACGTTTTGGTCTGCGTACCATTAAAAGTATACGTTGGTGTATTTCCGGCAACTGTAACCCCAATAGGTTGAACACTTGTAGGCACCTGAACAACTCCCCAATTTGAATTCAGTAAATTACCGAAATTCAAAACATCAATACTAAACTGAATGGTATTCTTTTTATCTGAGCTGGAAGAAATCTTAAAATTATAATCCTGAAGAATTTTCAAATCACATCTGCCTCTCCACGGAGATATTGCTCCATAACGCTCAGCATATTGTCCTCTCCTGTCCTTCATGTATTTATCCTGAGAAATAAACTGATCAAAAGCAGCACCTTCTCCTGGCGCGCTAAAATTCATCAAAGCAATTTCAGCCGTTGTAGGGATATAAATCAAGTCGTTAACACTAGAGCCGTCTCCGTTAATATCTCCGCCATACGTGTAATTAAAACGCCCTCCTTGTGCATATTCGAGAACAGTCGACACTGTTGTCGCCCATTTATCTTTTCCATATTTCCATTTCTTGGAAGCTACTGCTATAAAACGATGATTGTCTCCATATTTAGAATTCGAAAGCACATCGTTATTTACATTTCCTAAAGCAGGATTAAAAGCAAAAGCATCACCTGTAATTTCAGCCTCAATAGAGTTAACATCTTTAGATTTTAAATAATTATAAGCCACACTCGCGTACAATCCGTTTTCAAAGTTTTTCTGCACTTTTAAAGTGGCATTAAACGCACTTCCCTTATTCGAGTTCGTCATTACATAAGCATTGTTTGCCCCTTTATCCGCTGCAAGATAAATAGGTCGGTTATCCACACCTGCTAATGTTCCGGTTGGAGATTTTAATCCCCAATTCTGAACGTGTACTGCATTAATATCTTTATTATAAGACAAATCCGCTGTTACGATATAATTATTCTCAAATCGATGATCAAACCCTAAACTGGTTCTCCAGACTTGTGGCCATTTATAATCCGGATCCATAATCTGCAAAAAGCCATCATCAGCACCACTTACCTGATTTCCCAACCACACAAAAGGAATTCTTCCGGTAAAAATTCCGGATCCCCCGCGAAGCTGTGAAGTAGCATTACCTTTAACATCCCAATTAAAACCTATTCTAGGTGACCATAAAATTCGGTCACTTGGCAAATTGGTCGAAATCAATTTAACCGCCTGTCCTGTCTGAGGATCAAAATAATCGGTATCGTTATTTCTTTTGGCTCCGCCATTATTAGTATCTATGTATTTTTGAATCAGATCGGCGGTATTAAAATACAAAGGCTTATCAATTCTTAATCCCAAAGACAGTTTAAAATTATCATCGATACTAATATCATCCTGTGCATAAAATGCGAGCTGCCCTACATTCAATTCCGCCAGTTTCCATCCCCCATCAGTTCCTACTTTAAAATTATTTTTGGCAGCGAAAACATCTTGGGCGTATTTCAAATTCTGCGCAATAATACTCGTAGCAAAAGGCTTAGCCGCATCATTTAAAAAATCCTGTGTTGTGAAATAGGGTGTAAAGAAGGTTCCGGCATATCCGTTTGGATTTCCAAAATTATCATATCCGGCCAGATTAAAAGAGTTTTCAAACTTAAACTTCTCAAAAGAAGCGCCAAAAGTAAACGCATGTTTGCCCACATTATAATTCAGATTATTGGTGATCTGAATAACTTTCTGATCTAAAGTATTATTGATAGAAAAAGGCTCATGCCCCGCAATAATATAATTAGCACCTGCTCCGTCCTGAATATTAATCACAGGAGCCGGAACTGAAAATGGCACTCTGTAATCATTAAAATGAGAATAACCCGCCTGCAACTTATTAGAAACCGATTCACTAAATTTAGAATTCAACTCTACCAGAAAAGAACTCAGGTTATTATTAATCTGATATCCGGCATTTCTGAACTGCAAAATAGAAGCATTCGGTCCTCTAAAACCCAGTGCAGTAGGATGCGCCGGTTTGTCTTTTGAAGCGTCCAGAAAATTATAAATAACCGCCAGTTTATGATTGTCATTGATATTCCAGTCTATCTTAATAATCCCTTTATTCGAATTCGATTCATGCTTAAATCCCTGATAAGGTCCCGTCTCATAACCTAAATTAGCTAAGGCCTTTGAAACCGCAATTAAATCCGATTCTAAAACTCTCGATTCATTAATTCCGGTCACACCATCATTATTATTGGCCACAAAATTGGATCCTAAATCACTTCGTTTGTCAATTTCAAAATTTCCGAAGATGAACAATTTATCCTTTATAATAGGAGCCCCCAAACTAAAACCAGCCTGAGTTTGTTCTAAAGTAGGTACAAATATTTTTTCTCCTTTGATCTTATTTCCCGTCAAATCCTGATTTCTGTAAAAACCATAAGCTGTACCATGAAACTCATTGGTCCCCGATTTAGTTACCGCATTAACAGAAGCTCCTGTAAAACCCGACAAAGTAACATCATAAGGAGCCGTCGCTACCTGAATCTGCTCAATAGCATCAAGCGAAATAGGCTGTGATCCGGTCTGACCTCCCGGTGTTGCAGCATCTAGTCCAAACGGATTATTAAATACCGCGCCATTTAAGGAGTAATTATTGTATTGATCGTTTCTTCCACCAAAAGAACCTCCGCTTG
Source organism: Flavobacterium sp. WG21 (assembly GCF_000335775.1). Lineage (NCBI taxonomy): Bacteria > Pseudomonadati > Bacteroidota > Flavobacteriia > Flavobacteriales > Flavobacteriaceae > Flavobacterium > Flavobacterium sp. WG21. The sequence goes on along the minus strand of NZ_AMYW01000011.1, from coordinate 122,303 downwards.
CCGTTGGCTCCAAACGCGTAAAATCTTCCGCCGATCTTGAAATTGTAGGCAAAGCCGTTAACTCCCGTTTTCCAATCGTAGTTTCGGCACCCGTTTTGCCACTTTTAAAAACTTTATCCTTAGACACAATTTTTACCTCTTCGAGCGTCTGACTTTCGTCTTCCAGAACCACATCAAGATTAAAAGGTTTTCCTAAATCGAGATTCACATCGGCATATTCATGATTTCGAAAACCTACAAAAGTCACCACAATTTTGTACGGGCCTCCAATTCTCATGTTCAAAATATTAAACCTTCCGTCTTCGTTGGAAACAGCTGAATATTTACTTCCTGTGGGAGTATGGATCGCTAAGATAGTAGCGCCGGGCAAGAGTTCGTTGGCAGAGCTCTTGATAATCCCCTTAATACTCGACGTTGTGGTTTGCCCGATAGCAGTGGTTATGGCAAACACACCTAGTAATAATGCAAAGATTTTTTTCATTTTCCTGGTTTTGAGAGTGTTATTCCTCTCAAAATTAGGCAAAAAAAAACCACTCAAAAGAGTGGTTTTTATATTTTATTAACAAGAAGTTAACAAAATGTTATTTTTCAGCGATAATCTCGTATGCTAATTCTACAATAACATCTCTGTGTAAACGGATGCTAGCTGTATATTTTCCAGTACGTTTTACGATACCACTAGTAATGAATTTTCTATCAATAGCGTTACCTGATTTCTCTAAAGCTTCAGCAATGTCGATGTTTGTGATAGAACCAAAAAGTTTCTCTCCACCAGCTTTTGCAGTAAGTTTAATTTCAAGAGCTTTTAAAGTTTCAGCTAATGCTTTAGCATCAGCAACCACTTTAGCTTCTTTATGTGCTCTTTGTTTTAGGTTTTCAGCTAAAACTTTTTTAGCAGAAGGAGTTGCTAAAGCAGCAAAACCTTGAGGAATTAAAAAGTTACGACCGTAACCAGGTTTTACAGATACTACATCATCTTTAAATCCTAAGTTTTGTACGTCTTGTTTTAAAATAATTTCCATGTTGTTGTCCTTATTTTTAGAAGTTAGGTTCTGATTAAACAGAAACCAGCGACTAGATTTTTTTTATACTATTTTAATAAATCGGCCACGTATGGCATTAAAGCTAAGTGACGAGCTCTTTTTACAGCTACAGACACTTTTCTTTGGTATTTTAATGAAGTTCCTGTTAAACGACGAGGAAGAATTTTTCCTTGCTCATTAACGAATTTCAATAAGAAATCAGCATCTTTATAATCGATGTATTTGATTCCTGATTTTTTGAAACGACAGTACTTTTTAGTTTTGTTAGTTTCAATGTTTAAAGGCGTTAAATATCTGATATCTCCGTCTTTTTTTCCTTTTGCAGATTGCTCGATTGTAGACATAATAATTACGCTTTAGTAGATTTTAATTTTGCTCTTCTTCTTTCCGCCCATGAAATAGCATGTTTGTCTAAACTTACAGTTAAGAAACGCATAACTCTTTCGTCACGTCTGAATTCAGTTTCAAAAGCAATTAGAACTTCTCCAGCTACTTTGAATTCGAATAAGTGATAAAAACCACTTTTTTTGTTTTGGATTTCGTAAGCCATTTTTTTAAGACCCCAATCCTCTTTCGATACCATTTCAGCTCCTCTACTAGTAAGAAATTCTTCAAATTTCGTTACTGTTTCCTTCACCTGAACTTCAGATAAAACGGGATTTAAAATGAAAACAGTTTCATAATGATTCATAAACAATATATTTATTTGTTAAAATTGGGTGCAAAAGTAACCATAAAATTTAAATATACAACACTTTTTTACTTTTATTCGTTGTACAGCAAAAAATACATGCCAATTTTAGTTTTTTTCTTAAAAAAAGAATACATTTACTATTGCTATCCTGAATTTATTCTAAATTTTTATGTTATGAAGCTAAACTGTGTTGTTGTAGATGATAGTTCTATACAAAGAACTATTATTGCAAAATTAGTTAATAATCACCCAGGTTTGCATTTAATCGGGGATTTTTCAAATGCAATAGAGGCAAAAAGCTGTATCTCTCTAAATAATATTGACTTAATTTTTCTTGATATAGAAATGCCCGTTATTAATGGGTTTGATTTTCTTGACGGACTAAAATCTAAGCCACAAATTATATTTATTACTTCTAAAGCAGAATATGCTTTAAAAGCTTTCGACTATGACGCTACGGATTACCTTCAGAAACCTATTGCGGTAGATCGTTTTAATGCCTCTGTAAAAAGAGCCATTGATATGCATTTACTAAAAAAGGACATCAAAGAAGAAGAAGGCGAACATATATTTATCAAAAGTAATCTGAAAAAACTCAAAATATTCACTGCAAAAATCAAATGGATTGAAGCTTTTGGTGATTATGTAAGAGTGGTTACCGAAGACGACAGTAATCTGGTGCTTTCGACCATGAAATCTTTTGAAAATGATCTGTCAAAAGACAAATTCATTCGTGTGCACAAGTCCTATATCATTAACATTGATAAAGTAGAACGCTTTAACAGTAAATTTGCTGAGATTGGCATTACCAAAATTCCTCTTAGTCGAAACAAAAAAGAAGATCTGGTAAAAGCACTCTCCACTTCTTCTTAATTTAATAGAAGTCAACATTGGCAATAACTTTTATAGCTCTGTACTGAGCAACAGCCTCAAAACTATTCAGCATTTTCTGAATAGTTTTTTTCGTATTAACCAAATGCTGGTTCTGCGGAATCTTAATCAAAATCGTTCGGATATACTCATTTCTGATCCTGCTGATCGCTGGTTCTTCCGGCCCCAGTACCGGCATATTCAAATTTTGACTCAAAACCTGATACAACCACATCGAACCTTCCTTCAATTTATCGAAATCACGATGCTTTAAAGTCAGTTTTATAATTCTGAAATAAGGGGGGTATCTGTAAATCTGGCGATCATACAATTGCTCCTTATACATACCTATATAATTATGATTGGTTACCTGCTGAATCGTATTGTGATTCGGATTATAGGTTTGAATCACCACTTTCCCTTGTTTTTCAGATCTACCGGCTCTCCCCGCAACTTGTGTCATCATTTGGTAACTGCGTTCAAAGGCTCTAAAATCGGGATGATGCAGCATATTATCCGCATTCATAATTCCAACCAAACTTACGTTATCAAAATCCAGTCCCTTCGCCAGCATTTGTGTACCGACCAAAATATCAATTTCACGATTTTTAAAAGAATCTATTATTTTTTCGAAACCAAATTTACCACGAGTCGTATCCTGATCCATTCGACCGGTTTTGGCTTTGGGAAAAAGTGTAACCAGCTCCTGTTCGATTTGTTCTGTACCAAATCCTTTAGTCGTCAAATCGATACTCGAACAGCTATGACAATGTGTTGGCTTTGCAATCGAATAACCACAATAATGACAACGCAACTGATTTTTATGCTTATGAAAAGTCAGACTCACATCGCACTGCTGACAATGCGGTACATGACCACAGGTCATGCATTCTATTATAGGTGAATATCCTCGTCGGTTCTGGAACAAAATAATTTGCTCTCCCAAAGACAAAGCCTCTCCTATTTCTTCAATTAAAAGATCGCTAAAATGACCCGTCATTCTTTTCCTGAAATGTTTGTCTTTTAAATCCACTAAAAGAATTTCAGGCATTCGAACATTATTATAACGTTCCGTAAGCGATACCAAACCATACTTATCGGCCTGTGCATTAAAATAGGTTTCAATACTTGGTGTCGCCGACCCCAACAGTACTTTTGCTTTATGAAAATTAGCCAAAACAATTGCAGCATCTCTGGCATGATAACGTGGCGCAGGATCTGTTTGCTTAAAAGTCTGTTCGTGCTCTTCGTCTACAATCAATAAACCTAAATTGTCAAAAGGCAAAAACAGAGCCGACCTTGCCCCTATTACAATTTGCGCTTTCTCTGAATTTTCAAGAGTCTGTTTCCAAACCTCAACTCTTTCATTATTACTGTATTTTGAATGAAAAACTGCTACTTTATCACCAAAATAAAGTCTTAATCTTGAAACTAATTGTGTCGTTAAAGCGATTTCGGGCAGCAAATAAAGAACCTGTCTTCCCGTTTGCAAATATTCTTCAATCAGTTTGATATAAATCTCTGTTTTACCACTTGAGGTAACTCCATGCAGTAAACACACTTCTTTCTCTAAGAGACTCTCTTTAATAGCCACAAAAGCTCTCGTCTGCGCTTCACTTAACAACAATTGATCGTCTGTTGTTCGCCCTGTAAACAAAACTCTGTCCTGCTGCAAAAGGTACTCCTCAAAAATCTCTTTATCAATCAAAGCTTTTACGGCAGCCGAAGTAGAATTTGAAACCTCAACCAACTTTTTTACAGTGATTGGTTTCTTTTCAGAGGCCATAATTTGAAAATACGCCAACACCAATTCCTTTTGCTTGTTGGCGTTTTTTAGAACTTCCAACAATTCTCCCAAACCATTATCGGATTCATATTTAGCATGCAGCTTCACATATCGAACCAATTTTGGTTTGTATCCTTCTTTAATTTCTTCTTCTAAAACAATAATATTTCGGGCAATCATTTTTTGAAGAACAGGAAGAATATTTTTCTTATTCAGCATCGAAATAATTTCCTGAATTCTTAAAGAACTTTGCTGTTGCAGGGCTTCATAGACTAAATATTCATCATCAGAAAGTTCGTCCTGATTTACTTCCGCATCAGTTTTATACGAAACAACCGTTTCACTCTCTAACAACAGACCACTCGGAAAAGCACCTCGATAAACATCACCGATCGCACACATATAATAATTCGCCACCCAAAGCCAGTGCTTAATCTGAACTTCGGTTGCGATTGGCTTTTCATCTAATATCTGATGAATTTCCTTGGCTTCATACAAACCCGGTTCGTTTTGATGCAACTCAATAACCAATGCCGTATAAATTTTATTTTTACCAAATGGTACCGCAACCCGCATTCCTTTTTTAATAAAATGGAATTCAGCCTCAGAAACACGATAGGTAAAAGTTTTAGCTAATGAAAGCGGTAAAACGACTTCAATAAAAAACATGTGGATATTTTATAGAAACTTTAAAACAAAACTAAACAGTGACAAAAAGAAAAATATTTAACTTCTTTCAAACCAATTTTCAATTTGAATTCCATCCAACATCTTAAAATCCTTAATATTATCAGTTACAAGTGTTAATTGATTTTCAATTGCTGTCACCCCAATTAAAAGATCAAATTCATCATTAATTGGTTTCCCAATTTTTCGGAGTCTGACTTTCTCCATAGCATATCTTTTAATAGAACCAAAAATTGGAATTATTGTTAATCCATTTAAAAAATTATCGACGGCTTTATTAGATTTCACTGGATCATCACTATTTTCTGCGCCAAAACGAAGTTCAGCAACTGTTATTTCAGAAATGTAACAATTTTCCAAACCTACTTTTTTTACCATTACATCAAGATTAAGCTTTCCTCTAAGAAAGAAAACACATGTACTTGTATCAAGTAAATATCTCATTAAAACTTAATTTCTTTATTTGTAAAGCTTCTATTAGATTTAATTTCAGAAACAATTTCCTCAGCAGATTTTTCAGATTTAAATGCTCCAAAAGATTTATAAAAATTACTTTCTTTAGATTTAGTTCCTTTTATAGACTTTGTCAATCTCTCTATTAACTCTATTTTATTAGAAAAGCTCAGTCCTTCAAATAAATTTGAGTAGGTCTCAAGTAAATTTTTATCCGTAACAGTCATCTTATTTCAAGTTTAATTATTTCATATAATAGACAAAGTTAAGCTTTTTACAACTACAACAATTTGCAATCTATTCTAAAAAAGTATTACTTACCAAAAGGCTTTGCCGCATTGTATTCCTTAACCAGTTTTAATGTATGCTTCAAAGAGGTCAAATCTTTCAAATCATCATGACCTGTAACAATGTATTTTGGGTTTTTAAACTTCGACTGTACTTTCAGAATAGATTTCTGCCATTCTTTAACATCTGCATCTCCAAGATAGCCCAAATCTTTTGCTTCGACACTTTTAACAAAACAACCTCCGTAAAGTACTTTTTGCTTATTGAACCAAACCACAATATTATCTGACGCGTGTCCTTTTCCCGGGTAATATACTTCAAAAGTATATTTCCCCACTGTAAACAAGGTATCATCCGGAATAACAAACTCAGCTCTTGCTTCCTTGTTTTTCTCCAGAATCTGATCTGTTGCTTTTATCGTATAGGTTTTAATTCCTTTTTTACGGTAGAAATCCAGACCACCTGCCCTGTCTTCATGTGAGTGCGTGGCGAAATGCATCACAACTTCTTTATGATGTTTTGCTCTAATACTGTCCAGCAAAGGCTGAAATTGTGTTTTGTCCCAAGGAGCGTCAAACAGCACAACTCCTTTATCTGTAACCAAATACATGGCATTGGCTGAAATCAGCGTACCATTGTAATCGTGAAACGTCTTATAAACATAAAAGTCACCCGTAAGATGACTTATTTGTAATGGCGAATTCTTAGATTGTGCAAAACTATGGGATAGCTGTATCAGAAATAAAGCTATCAATGCTAATTTTCGCATTTTATTATTTTTTATAAAATTAATTCTTCACTCTACTCCAGTATTGTGTTCTTCCCATGATAGAAATACCAACATAACCACGAAGTTTTAGTTTATCTGCTGATTCTAATGCAATATAACATTTGTATTTTTTTCCGTTTGTTGGATCTAAAATGGTTCCTCCACTGTATTCAGAACCGTCTTTTTTAAGTCCATTGATGATAACCATACCCAAAATTGGTTTGTTTTTATCCGCTCCGTCACATTTAGTACATAAGTCCTTTTTGTGGTTTTCGCGAAGTATTTCTACAATTTTGCCATACACTTTACCGGATTTTTCATAAATCTCTACAATCGATTTAGCTTCACCGGTTTCATCATCAACTGTTTTCCATTTTCCAATTACACCCTGGCCCTGAATCGTGCCTAATGTTAGAAAAAAAACACCAATCGTTAACATCCAATTTTTCATCTTATTTATTTTTTTTTGTTTTAATTTTCTGATAGTGGCATTCAGTTCAAATCCCAAAAGCAGAATCATACAGTTTATCCAAATATAAAACATTAGAATTAATAATGTACCTATCGAACCATAAAGTTCGTTATATTTTGAGAATTTTATAACCCAAATCCCAAAAAAAAATGAAGATATCACAATTAAAATAGTTGTAAAAACGGACCCAATACTTATAAAAGGCACTTTGTTATATTGCCTCGTACCATAACGCAATAATAGTGAAGAGGTTATCAGAATCATTAAAATAACGAACAAATATCGCCCCAAAATAATCAACGGAATGCGATCGCTTAACACATCCTGAATAATTGTTTTTTGAATGAATACCTCAAAAACAACAATTGTCGCTACTGTTACAAACAATATAATAGTCATGATGAGTGAAATTGCCAGCGCCACCAAATACTGATTCAGAAAACCGCGCTTATCAAAGACATGTTTCGAGGATTCAAAACCGCTAAGAATACCGTTAATACCATTTGCCATTAAAAATATCGAAAGCAAAAATCCCGACGACAATAAACCGGAGTGACTGTTGTTTAAAATATCACTTATAATCTTACTGATCGCCTCGTAGGTATTCGGAGGAACTCCCTGTTGCACAAACTGCAAAAAGTCCTGCTGAAATCCTTCAATAGGAATAAAGGGAATTAAGTTTAAAATAAATAATGCAAAAGGAAATAAAGCCATAAAGAAGCTGAACGAAACAGCACTCGCATGATACGAAAATGCTCCTTCAATAATACCGATGGTATACATTTCAAGCAAATCGTATAACGAAAAACCTTCAAGCCAGGGTAATTTTATTCTCTTGAAAAAACGAACTACAGATCGTACCACGGGAACTTTCTCAATCCGTTCTTCTATCTCTTTTGACATCTTTAATTTTTAGATTATTAGATTGTTAGATATTTAGATAATTCGAATATAACATGTAAATTTTAGATCTTTACTAACTATGTTTTTCTTTAGTCTTTATTCATAGCTAATTCCCACATCTTACAACTCACATTTCATTTAAAAAGCCTTCAAACTTAAATCCATGTTATAAACAGAGTGCGTTAGTGCTCCTGATGAAATGTAATTGACACCACAGAGTCCGTATTCACGAATTGTTTTTTCATTAATATTACCCGAAGATTCCGTCTGACATTTGTTGCCTATTAATTGCACTGCTGTTTTAGTATCTTCATAATTAAAATTATCGATTAAAATTCTGTGAACGCCTTCACTTAATAAAATTTCGCGAATCTCATCTAAATTTCTGGCCTCAACAATAATTTTCAAATCTAAATTATTCTCTTTTAAATACTCTTTGGTTTTCTTGATTGCAAGTGTAATTCCTCCTGCAAAATCAATATGATTGTCTTTCAGCATGACCATATCGTACAATGCAAAACGATGGTTTTCTCCTCCTCCAATTTTGACAGCCCATTTTTCGGCAACTCTGAAATTTGGAGTCGTTTTACGGGTATCTAAGATTTTAGCTCCGGTTCCGTCCAATAGCTGCACATACTGATCTGTTTTGGTCGCAATGGCCGACATACGCTGCATACTGTTCAAAACCACTCTCTCTGCTTTTAAAATGGACTGAGAACTTCCTGAAACTTCAAAAACTACATCACCATATTCTACATGAGTTCCGTCTTCTATAAAAACTTTCATTTTTAATTTCGGATCTACGTATTCAAAAATCATTTTCGCCAATGCAACGCCGGCAATAATTCCCTGATCTTTCACCAGTAATTTAGCCTGCCCGTGCGCCGTGTCCGGAATACAAGCCAGCGAGCTGTAATCTCCCGTGCCTACATCTTCCCGAATGGCATTGCTGATTAATAATTGTAATTCGCTTTGAAACTGTTCTTCGCTAATCATTTTCCTAAAATTTTTATATGATGCTAAAGTAGGACATATTTTGTGGATTTAAAAGCTTCGCTTTGATTTTAAAATTGAGAAATTAGCCGAAGATAGAGAAAAATAAAGATTAAACTCTTAACTAAACTTAATCTTTTACCAGCTTAAATAATTAACAAACATTAAATATCTTTGAGGTTCATTCAAACAAAATCATGGGATTAATTAAAGACATTTACTCCGTTTCTTTCTACGAACAATTTGGTCAGACTGTCGCGGAAGTACATCCGACATTTGACAAACAAAAATTTATTGCAGCCATTTATGAAGGCGATTTTAGCCAAAAAGAATGGAAAGACCGCATGAAACACACCACCGTTGTTTTACATCAGTTTATGCCTAAAAATTTCCCGGAAGCTACTTCTTTACTGGACAAAATAATTGAAAACTTAAAGAAAAACAGTTTTACCGATAGTAATCTGGCATTTATATTTTTTGCTGATTATATCGAAATGTACGGCCTGGATGATTTTAAAACTTCAGCGAAAGCCTTTGTTTCTATCACTCAATTTATAAGCTGCGAATTTGCTGTTCGTCCTTTCATTTTAAAATACAAAGAACAGATGATTGATGAAATGACCAAATGGTCTCTGCATGAAAATCATCATGTTCGCAGATTGGCCAGTGAAGGTAGCCGACCAAGATTACCCTGGGCAATGGCGATTCCGTACTTAAAAAAAGACCCTGACTCTATTCTGCCAATTTTAGAGAATTTAAAAAACGATCCTTCAGAATATGTGCGTCGAAGTGTCGCCAATAATCTAAACGATATTGTAAAAGACAATCCGCAAATCGTCTTGGAAATTGCCCGTAAATGGAAAGGTCATAGTAAAGAAACGGATGGAATCATTAAACACGGCTGTCGTACTTTATTAAAACAGGGACATCCAGAAATTCTGCATCATTATGGTCTGAACAATGCTAATATCGAACTTTCTTCTTTTGAAATCAAGACACCAATTGTAAAAATTGGAGATTATCTGCAGTTTCACTTTCATCTGAACAATAAAAATAATGACCCGAAAACGATTCGTTTAGAATATGCCGTTCATTATAAAAAAGCGAAAGGACATCTGGCAAAAAAAGTCTTTAAAATTAGTGAGAAGGTTTATCAGCCCAATGAAACCATTAAAGTAGAGCGAAATCAGTCATTTAAAATCATTACAACACGTGTTTTTCATACCGGAAAACATCAGTTGTCTATCATTATTAACGGGACAGAAAGCGAAACCCTCGATTTTGAATTGATTGAATAGTTAAAACACGAATTACACAAATTAACACAAATTGATTGAGTAATTTTTTAAACACATAAAAACATAGTTTTTGATTGTACATATAAAGTCATTTCATTTTAAATAAGATTCATCGTTTTGTGAAAAAAACTTGATTTTCTTGAACCTTCCTCCGCATCCAATTTAGGGTTCTATGTTTCTATGTGTTCAATCATTACACAAAATTAGTTCGTGAAAATTGGTGTAATTGGTGTTCTTTTTCAATTCAAATCAAATCTTTTTAATTCTATTCCTTACTTTTATAAAGAATACCAAAAACAAACTTTCTTAATCTAAATTAAGTTACAGATTGTGACTACAGCTGTAATTTTGCTTTCAACTAAAACAAAGAACATGTCAAATATCAGTTTAATCATCGAAGAACGCGCTGCCAATATTGGCAACTTTATGGTAGGTCGTCTATTGCCTTTCCGTGAAAAAAGAGCCGTTGGTCCGTTTGTATTTATCGACCATATGGGTCCGGCACATTTAAATCAGTATCAAAATATGGATGTTCCTCCGCATCCGCACATCGGACTTTCTACTTTGACTTTTTTATTTGAAGGCAGCATTATGCACCGCGACAGTCTGGGTACCGAACTGGAAATAAAACCAGGTGCCGTAAACTGGATGACAGCCGGAAAAGGGATCGTACATTCAGAGCGAACGCCTGAATATTTAAGACATTCTGACAAGATGCTTCACGGTCTTCAAATTTGGGTGGCATTACCTAAAGAACTGGAAGAAATGGATCCTAACTTTACACATGTGGAAGCCAGTGATATTCCGAGCTGGGAAGAAGATGGCGTTTCGTATAAATTAATCGCGGGAGAAGCATTTGGCAAAAAATCACCTGTTCCTGTATATAGTCCGCTTTATTTTATCGAAATCAAAAGCACCGAAGCCCGAAAAATCAACATTGGAAAAGATCTTTTTGGCGAAAGCGGTTTGTACATTCTCGAAGGAAGTATTAAAAGTGGAGAACATGTTTACGATCCGAAACAAATTCTGATTACCAACGACAGTACTTTATGCGAGTTCGAAATAGCCGAAAACACAACAGTTTATATTTTTGGGGGACAGCCCTTCCCGGAAGAACATTTTATCTTTTGGAATTTTGTTTCCTCTGATAAAAACCGAATAGAAAAAGCTAAAAAAGACTGGACAGAACAGACTTTCCCTAAGGTTCCGGGCGAAACGGATTTTGTTCCTTTACCTGATCCTAAAATGAGATAACTATGGATACACTATCAGCACAAATTGACACCCGTTTGTATCGCACGGAGATCACATCTGCCAGCGGAAATATTGTAATTGCAGATGAGCCGCAAGAAATGGGAGGCAAAAACTTAGGATTTAGTCCGTCAGAATTGCTAGCCTCTTCTCTAGCCTCCTGTACTTTGATCACACTTCGCATGTATATCAATCGCAAACAATGGGAGGTTACCGAAATCAATATCAAAGTTGACTTTGAAAGAGATCTCGACCAAAAAATCTCCTTGTTTACAAGAAAAATAGAAATTATCGGCGAGGTCGACGACAAGCAAAGACAACGTCTTGAAACCATTGCCAACAGCTGTCCGATACATAAAACATTAACAAATTCAATCGAAATAAAAACCACACTAATATAACACATCATGGAAATTCAACAAATAAACGATACAAGAAGAGGCTATTTTGAAGCTGTAGAAGATGGAAAACAAGCCGGAAAAATGACTTATACCTGGGCAGGTGATTCAAAATTCATCATTGACCACACCGAAGTAAATGAGGAATTTAACGGAAGAGGCGTCGGTAAAAAACTGGTTATGGCCGCCGTAGAATATGCCCGAAAAAACGATTTAAAAATTATCCCGCTTTGTCCTTTTGCAAAAAGCGTTTTTGATAAGGTCGAGGAAATTCACGACGTACTTTTTTCTTAAAGGGGCTGAGAGGCTGAGGGACTGAGGTTCTAAGTTTTTTTTAACCGCAAGGCTCGCAAAGAATTACGCAAAGTTCGAAAAGTTTTTTTTAGGTAAAGCGTTGCGAACTTTGCGTTTATATAAAATTTAGCACATAACAAAACCTTGCGCTCTTGGCGGTAAAAAAACAACACAACGAAATCAATTTTTAAATCTCGGCAGAAACTCGTATATTTGCATGTAATTTAAACTTAGAGTATGACAAGGATAATTACACTTTTCTGTATTTTTATAGCACAGATCGGCTTTTCTCAAACGGCTGACAGTTATTTAGAAAAAATAAGAAACAACGAAGCGCTTTCCACAGCTTTCTTCCAACAAATGCCAAAAGGCGGCGATTTACACCATCATTTTTCCGGATCGATTTATGCAGAACCTCTTTTAGAAAGAGCTATTGCAGAAGATTTTTATTTGAATTTAGAAACGATGGAAGTTTCTAAAACAAAACCAGAAAAAGGAAACTGGCAAACCTTCTCTTCTCTAAAAAAGGATGGCAAACTAGATCATTACCAACAACAGGTTATGCAAACTTGGTCTGCAAAAGATTATAATGGTTCTGTACCTTCTGATGATTTGTTTTTTGATTCTTTTCAAAAATTCGAACCTACTATTAAAGGCCATTTTGCCGAAGGAATGCTGGAATTAAAAAAACGTGCTCTGGCTGAAAATGTAAGTTATATTGAAACTCAATTATCAACGATTCCGTGTGATATGAATGTTTCTGACCTTGCTGATTTCAATGCAAAACTTCGCCAGACCGCGACTCAAAAAGATGAAAAAGCAGCTCTAAAGCTTTTAGACGAATTGTACCAATCACTTCAAAAGAAAGAAGCCAAAAAATATGCTGCAGACTTCAATACAAATTTTATTGCCAAACTGCACAAGGATCTGAAAATTGACGACGAGCGTTTTACCATGCGTTATCAAAATTTTGTGCTTCGTTTTATGGATCCTGTAGATTTATTTAAAAACCTGACGATTGCCTTTATTTCTGCCAACGACAGTAAACTGGTTGCAGGTGTAAACATTGTTTCGCCAGAACATGGCGAAAACTCCATGAAAGATTATTGGTTGCACATGGTCATGTTTAAATACTGTAATTCTAAGTTTCCTGCTGTAAAATATACGCTTCATGCTGGCGAACTGACTTTAGGACTGGTTCAGCCGGAAGAATTAACCTGGCACATTAACGACGCTATTCACATCGCCGGAGCCAACAGAATTGGACATGGTGTTGATATTGCGTACGAAGCAAATTCATATGATTTATTGCGTCACATGGCTCAAAAAAATATTCCAATCGAGATTAACTTAACGAGCAACGAGTTCATTTTGAAAGTAAAGGAAAACAGACATCCGTTTACACTTTACAAAGAATTTAATGTGCCAATTGTAATTAGTACAGACGATGCCGGAATTTTGAGAACTAATATGACAGAGCAATATGTTTTACTAGCCAAAAGATACCCTGATGTTTCCTATGCAACGATAAAAAAATACGTATACAACAGTATTAACTACAGTTTTATTCAGGATGAAGCGGTTAAAAAACAATTGATTAAGGATCTGGACAACCGTTTTAAAACTTTCGAAGCGAAGTTCTCTAAAAACTAGTACAAAAAAATCTGCCGAATCAGCTAAATCTGTGTGAGAAATTTTTACTCTTGCAGATTTAGCGGATCAAGCGGATAAAATCATAATAATGAATAGGATTCTTGAAGCTGCATATCTTTTTGTTAAACCGGAATTAGCCTCACAATTTGAAGCTGATTTTACGAAAGCAAGTCAATATATTTCCTCTATAAACGGATACTTAGGACATCGTTTAGAGAAATGCCTTGAAGTCGAAAACAAATATCTTTTATTGGTAGATTGGAATACTCTTGAAGATCATACAGTGGGCTTTAGAACCTCTGAGGCTTATCTGCAATGGAAAAAGATCTTACACCACTACTACGAACCTTTTCCGATTGTAGAACATTTTGAAACGGTTTTTGAAAACAAAAAATAAGCAATGAATATCAAACTTATCGCCATTGGCAAAACAGACAACAAATCGCTTCAAACTTTGATTGACGATTACACCAAACGTTTGTCGTTTTATATCAAATTTGATCTGGAAATTATTCCGGATATCAAAAATGTTAAGAATTTATCCGAAAGTCAGCAAAAAGAAAAAGAAGGTGAATTGATACTGTCGAAACTCTCATCAACGGATCAGCTGATTCTATTGGACGAAAACGGCAAAAACTTCTCCAGTGTTGGTTTTTCTGAAGAGTTACAAAAGAAAATGAATTCGGGAATCAAAACTCTGGTCTTCGTAATTGGCGGTCCTTATGGGTTTTCAGATACGGTATACAGTAAGGCACAAGGCAAAATCTCGCTTTCGCTAATGACGTTTTCCCACCAGATGGTACGTTTGTTTTTTATTGAACAACTGTATAGAGGATTTACTATTTTAAGGAACGAACCTTATCACCATCAATAATTATCAATTGATAATTATTAATTGTTAATTGCTCTTCTTAGCTAATACAACTTATTGCTTACAGCTTAAAGCCTAAAGCTAAAACACAAACTCTTCTTCCTGGTTTATAAAAACAAAAGGGATCTTTTTATCAGCTATGGTTTTTACCAATATTTTACACTGAATATACGTTCCAAAAGTCATGTTTTTATCGTACGAAAACTTAATCTCAGCCTTTGGATTGATGATTAAACTGTCTAAAAACTTTGGCAAATCATTTTTAGGGAAATCATATGTTTTTCTTCCGCTGTATCGTATCATTCCATTCTTTTTAAAATACAACTGGCTTCTGTTATTGGCAATCTCCATTTTATAATACACTTTCGTGAAAGGTATAAAAGCAAGATTCTTTCCGATCGAATCAGCGTAGGAATAATAATTTTCAGCATTTTCGTTTTTATGGGCACTGTCAGCTCGCTTTTTCTCTTGTAATTTCATTACTTCCGGAATGACCAATTTTAAAGGCAGACGCTTGTCAATATTAAAAATCCAATTGGTTGAAATAATGCTGCTTTTTCGGTTCACATCGGCGATGGTATCTTTTCCTTCGGTTTTAAAGAAGATATAAATCGGTGAAAGATCTTCCACATCTTTTACGATTGTAACATTCGATTTTGGAAGTAAAACGTCCTCTTTTTTTCCACAAGAGAATAAAAGACAGATTATAAATAGAGAAAAGTATTTCATAATTTATTTTTTTAATATATAAAATTCACACAAAGTTGTCATTCCGAGGAATGACAAATCTATCGTTTAAATATTCAGTTTATTAAACAAAGTAACACATTCCACCGCTTCCTTCACATCGTGAACACGAAGAATTTTAGCACCTTTTGTTAATGCAATAGTATTTAAAAACGTTGTTCCGTTTAAAGCTTCCTGTGGCGTTATATCAAGCGTTTTATAAATCATTGATTTTCTTGAAATCCCGGCTAAAACTGGTAATTCTAATATATTAAAAAGCTCCATTTTTTGCATTACTTCATAATTCTGATCGGTTGTTTTGGCAAAACCGAAACCCGGATCTAAAATCAAATCATTGATTCCTAAAGTTCTTGCACGTTTCACTTTCTCAGAAAAATAAAACAACATCTCTTTTACAATATCATCGTATTGTGTGAGGCTCTGCATCGTTTGCGGATTGCCCCGCATGTGCATCATAATGTATGGCACATTGTATTTGGCAATCACCTCAAACATTTTATCGTCAAGTTCACCTGCCGCAATGTCGTTTATAATGGCTGCACCGCTTTCGATACTTGCTTTGGCAACTTCGGCTCTAAACGTATCAATTGACAATAAAGCTTTTGGAAAATGTTTTAAAATCAACTCTATTACAGGAACAATTCGTTCAATTTCCTCTTGTTCTGATACAAATTCTGCACTCGGCTTACTGGAATAAGCGCCAATATCAATAAATGCAGCGCCTTCAGAAAGCATTTTGTCAACCTGATCAATTATTTCATCTTCATTTTTATATTTTCCACCGTCAAAAAAAGAATTGGGTGTCACATTTAAAATCCCCATTACTTTAGGAATCGATAAATCTATAAGCTGGCCTTTGCAATTAATTGTCATGGTTTGTTTTGTTATTTTTGTTTCAGGTTTCACGTTTTCTTTGTTTCAAGTTTCAGGTTTCAAGTTCCGGAACTTACACAATCTGTATCAACTTGAAACCTGAAACTTTTTTAAACCCTTCCCAGGTTTCAAGTTCAGAAAACTACACGATCTGCGTCAACCTGAAACTTGAAACCTGAAACTTTATATTTTATAGTTTCAAAATCGGGCATTAACACTTTGTTTAGAAAAAACTTGAAACAAAGAAAACCTGAAACTTGAAACTCTTTAATATTATCCCTATTTTTGAAGAAATTTTTAGCAAATATACAGCAATAAATGAAGAATACTTCCCTTGAATTTGATAATGTAATTACGGTTTGCCGTACTTTGTTTATTAATAAAATGAAAGATTACGGCAGTGCATGGCGTATATTAAGATTGCCATCCTTAACCGATCAGATTTTTATAAAAGCACAAAGAATCAGAAGTCTGCAGGAAAATGAAGTCCGTAAAATAGACGAAGATGAAAAAGGCGAATTCATTGGAATCATCAATTATTCGATCATGGCACTGATTCAGTTAGAACTTGGAGTTGTCGATCAGCCAGATTTAGATGTTGAAAAAGCAACTGAATTGTACGATGCTCAGGTAAAACGAACCAAAGACTTAATGGAAGCCAAAAATCATGATTATGGCGAAGCCTGGCGTGACATGCGCGTAAGTTCCCTGACGGATCTGATTCTGCAAAAAATACTTCGCGTAAAACAAATTGAAGACAATAAAGGAAAAACTATAGTATCTGAAGGCATCGATGCCAATTATCAGGATATGATTAATTATTCTGTTTTTGCTTTAATCCTAAACCCTATCACTAAATAAAATTCAATTTTAAAAATACCAAACCCCAAAAATTTTTTTGAAAAGTTGGAATTTGGAATTTTAGTTTTGGAATTTTAAAATCATTATTTTTATGAAAAACATCATTACCCAATTTTCCAGATTATTTGTCGGAGTACTTTTTATTATTTCCGGACTGATTAAACTAAACGATCCGGTTGGTTTCTCCTATAAATTAGCCGAGTATTTCAGTGAGCCGGTTTTTAACATGCCGTTTCTGGAGCCATTGGCTTTAGGATTAGCCATCTTTTTAGTAATTCTGGAAGTAGTTCTGGGTGTAATGTTATTGGTAGGATACAAATCAAAACTTACGATTTGGGCTTTACTGCTGCTAATCGTTTTCTTCACTTTCCTTACCTTCTACTCTGCTTATTTTGATGTAGTTAAAGACTGTGGATGTTTCGGAGACGCGCTTCACTTAACGCCTTGGCAATCTTTTACAAAAGATATTGTTTTACTATTCTTTATTCTGATACTGTTCATCAATAAAAAACTGGTAAAACCTTTATTTTCAAAAGCAGTCACGAATATTGTTACTTTGATAAGTATCGTTTTATGTGTTATTATGGCTGTTTGGGTACTCAACCATAATCCGATCAAAGATTTCCGTCCGTATAAAGTAGGAAGTAATATCGAGAAGGGAATGGAAATTCCGGAAGGTGCACCAAAATCTGTTGTTGAAATGATTTTCATCTACAAAGTAAATGGTGTTGATAAAGAGTTTACAGAAAAAGACCTGATGAACATTCCGGAAGGTGCTACGTTTGTAGACCGTAAAGACAAAGTAATTACAGAAGGTTATGTACCGCCAATTCACGATTTTACAATGACTAAAGATGATTCTGATTACAAAGACGAATTATTGAAAGAGCCTAAATTACTGGTATTTGTAACGTATGATTTAACATTGTCTAATCCTGAGGGAATGAAAAAATTAGAAATACTGAACAAAGAGGCGAAAACCAAAGGTTATAAAGTAATTGCAATGACCGCTTCAGGTCCTGATGAAATTACAAAAGCAAAAAAACAATACGGCTTAGATGTTGACTTCTATTTCTGTGATGCCACTACTTTAAAAACAATCGAAAGAGCTAATCCAAGTATTGTAGTACTGCAAAAAGGAACTGTCGTTCAAAAAGTACATTACAACGATATCAGCGATTTAAAATTATAAAATAGCATTCAACCTGAAAGGTTACAAGATCTTAGCAAAGTCCGCAAAGTTATAAAACGTTGCGGACTTTGTTTTTTTACTCCTCTTAGATACCTTCACTAAAATGGCATAGGATTCCTTTTTAATACCTCTTAAATACGTATTTCAAGAAGCCCTTTTTTAAGTCAATCTGACGTTTTTTTCCCGCCAAAAACTTATCGTTCCCAAAAAAATATTTCTCTTTTTTGCTTTTTCACAGATTTACTTTTAAAAATTCATTCCAATTTGAAGTTTATTCTCTCAACTATTACGATTTCACTCCTCTTTTTTTAACCGAAATTGGCTGATTTGTGATAAAATAAACGAGTCTTCAATTTTTGTTAATGTCCGATTGGCTTTCCATTTGTTTGTTTAACTTTGTTCAAAATCATTTACCACTATGAAACAAATAACGCTAATCTTTATTGCATTTATCACTTTTTCATGCTCACAAGCTCAGAAAACCAGTTTTTCTAAAGAAGCTTTGTCTGAAAAATTATTAGCAGCTGATGATAGTCAGGTTGCTTTCAAAAACATTTTAAAAAAATACAAAGGCAAAACTTTGTTAATCGAAGTTTGGGCTTCCTGGTGTGGCGACTGTGTAAAAGCAATGCCTCAGCTTAAAGAATTACAAGCAAATAACCCTACTGTTTCGTACTTATTCCTTTCTGCGGACAAAACTGCGGACAAATGGAAAGCCGGAATTGAAAAACACGAATTAAAAGGCGATCATTTCATGATGAACGACGGTATGAAAGGTGTTTTTGGAAAAGCAATTGACTTAGACTGGATCCCGAGATACATCATTATAGACAAAACCGGGAAAATTGTACTCTATCGTGCCATTGAAAAAGATTTTGACAAAATCAATGAAACCTTAAAAGGTTTAAAATAAACCGCAATATGCATTGCAATTGCAATGATAAACGTGAATAAAATAAAAGCAAAAAATAAAAAACTACCACAATGAGAAAAAAGATTGTCGCAGGAAACTGGAAAATGCATAAAAACGCAGCACAAACTGAAGAATTATTAAACGAATTAATCGCTAAAATACCTGCACAAACTACTGCACAAGTAATTGTAGCACCAACTTTTGTAAACTTGCAGGCAGCAGCTGCTAAATTAAAAAACACTACTATCGGTGTTGCAGCGCAAAACGTTCATCAGGCTGAAGGCGGTGCTTTTACAGGAGAAATTTCTGCTGACATGCTAACTAGTGTGGATGTAAATACCGTAATTCTGGGTCACTCTGAGCGTAGAGCTATTTTTCACGAAACAGATGCCTTAATTGCAAATAAAGTAGACACCGCTCTAAAACATGACATGACTGTAATTTTCTGTTTTGGAGAGGAATTAAAAGACCGTCAGTCTGACAATCACTTTAATATTGTTGAAAACCAATTGCGTGACGGATTATTCCAGATCGCAAAAGAATCATGGTCTAAGATTGTTTTGGCTTACGAGCCGGTTTGGGCAATCGGAACAGGAGAAACGGCTTCACCGGAACAAGCGCAAGAAATGCACGAATTTATCAGAGAGGTTGTTCGTAAAGCATTTGGAGCCGATATCGCTGATGAAGTTTCTATTCTTTACGGCGGTTCTGTTAAACCTGAAAATGCTAAAGAAATCTTCTCTAAACCAGACGTAGATGGTGGTCTAATTGGTGGTGCAGCTCTAAAAGCAGATGACTTTTTAGCAATTGTTACTGCTATCTAGATCTTTAGATTATTAGAGTCTCAGAATCTTAGAAACTTAGAATCTCAGCAACTTAGAATCTCAGTACCTCATAAAAAAAAGCGTTCGTAAAACCCGAACGCTTTTTTTATAACCTGTCTGCTCCCTATTACTTAAGATACGATTCTAACAAAGGACAATTGTATTTTTGAAAAGCAGCCGTTTTTCTATAAACCGAATAGAAATTAATCAGCTCCTGCCCTGCTTTAAACGGGTTCTTTTCTTCTTCCTCTGCAGAAACAATATTGGCGTAGTGGTTGTAATAATTGCACTCAAAAATCATTAAACTTGCCAGAGCTTTTTCATTTGTATTTTTAGACATTTTCAAGGCTTTCTCATAGTACATTTTGGCCATGCTTAAACTATAGTAATTACCATTTTGATACTTCTTTTCATTTTCTGAATTATCTCCATACACATAATCCACATACGATTCACCCGATGTCCAATCGTACGCAGTCATCATCCAGGAATTACCCAAATACGACACATTAAAATAAGCATGTGCCAGTTTCAGATTGCTTGTAGCTGTATTTTGTTTTTTCAGCTGAATCAACTGCGCAATAAAATCGGCTTTATTGAAACGATAGTCAAACTTTCGCTCTGTATCTCTTTGCAAAATTTTGGGCGTAAACGGATTCTCGTTTAAAAAATCTTTATACGCATAATTTTTCTCCCAAAAATCCTTCGGCATACTGGCAAAAGTTTGGTAAGCCAACTCCAGATTATTATTTCTGAATGCAATCGTTCCTTTCAGATCTTTATAATAATTGACATTTGGCGCTATTGTTCCTGAACAGATATACCTTTCAAAAGGCGTTTTGTCTTTTTTCTCCTGAAGTGCTATCAAACGATCTATATCTGCCTCAGTTGCATTATTTCGATCGAAATAACCGATATAACTGTAAAAATAAGGTGTATTGTAGGCGGAGTATTCTCCTTCATTTTTAATGTCTGATTTCATCGCCAGTAAACCTGCTGTCACGCGATCACCTTTTGCTGCAAAATCTTTGCTGGCGATTCGATACAAACTGTATAAATTCTTAAACAAACCTAAATCGGTCTCTACCAGATTTTCAACCGAATCAAAATATTTAAAAAGCTGATTTTGAACTTCGTTATTTTTCAAATCGTCCTGCTTTAAAGAAACCAATGCTAACTGAATATTCTTTTGCATTTGTATGGAAGAATTTGCTTTTTCTGAAATCATATCCGTATATTTCTTTCCCAGATCAATTTCATCTCCTATAAAACAAAGCTGTGCAATCGCTGCTGTGATATAGTCCTTTTGCTCGCCCGAAGTCTGCTCTCTGATGGAAATCAAATAATATTCCAACTCCCTTAAATACAAAATATCTTTCCTGAAATTCTCCTCCTTTGCTTTCGCATAGTTTTCATACCAGACTGTACTGTCAAAAACAACCGAAGGCGTTCCATCATTGGTGTATTGGGGTGTAAGAATCCAATCTTCAAGTTTGTTCACTTCCCTCCCGATCAAAAAACTCAAATACAAGCTATTCGGACTCCACTCATAAACTTCCTGAATGGTTTTCAGACCCGGTGCCGGATTGCGTAAACCTTCAATGGCCAGAATCACACTGCGCTCTTCATCGTTTTGAGCCAATGCCAAAGTCTCTGTTGTTAATTTCCAGTTGTAATGCTGTAAAACCGCAAATGATTTCTCTTCGCAGGACACAAATACTTTACTCAGCAAATAATTCTGCAAAGCTAAATCCTCAACACATAAAGCTTTATAATACAAAGCCCAGGGGCCTAAGATCGTGTTTTTGTTTTCTGCAAAATAAGTATCGTACAAACGAATCACTTCATTCTTATCAGAGGCATAAAAACTGTACCTCAACAGTAAAAAGGCATAACGCTGTTTCAAAAAAGAATCTTTTGCCGTTCTGATTTTCTTTTCAAAATCGCTAACATCGGCTATTTTATGATCTTTACTGTCATAACCAATATTTCCCCACGACTCCCATTTTACATCAGGATTACTGTTGTATTCTAGTTTTTTCGCAAACAAAATGTAATTGAGAAGCGCTTTGTTTTTTGAAAGCAGTAAGGCTTCAATGAAAGTATTCTTATCAAAAACTTTTTTCAGCGATTTCGTTTCATAAGCGGTTTCGAATTTCTCAGCATCCGTTTCGTACAAAATAACGTGCACGTCTTTTGGATCGACCTGACTGCCCAGTTTTTTCTTCCACTCCGCACAATTCAATTCCTGATCTGCCCCCGAAACAGTGTTTGTATCGTAGTAATTATCGGCCGAATAATAAAAAGGTGTCAGCTTAAAGAATCCTTCTCTTTGCGCTTTAAACAAAGCCAGTCTGCTGGTCTCAGGCGAAACACTCCATCCACAAGCCAAAGAGACTTGAACACTAAAAATAAAAAGTAAAGGGCTAAAAACGCGCATAATAACCGGATATATTTTGGGTTCCATAATCGTTGATGTATTTTTTATCAAAAGAGAAAAACGTCACTTTGGTCTGATTGTCGATTGGAATTTTACTTTTTACGATCGAAATCATTTTGTCAAGTTCGTCTTCAGAAATTTTCTCAATCCTGATTTCGTCCCCGTTTCTCAAATAAGTCTGTCCCACTAAAATGTCGTCTTGTAATATATATTTAGCGTCTGATACTTTTTTTAATTTAACGGTGTCATTTTGAACCCTGTCATAATCGGATAAAATCCCCTTAAACTGATTGCCTCTGAAAACAACTGCCCAACTGTACAATGGCAGAGCAATATCAAGCTTTAAACCGTATTGGTTGTGTGTAATATATTGTGCCAATTCTTCGCTGGTTCCTATGGAATTTTTGGTAGTAAAATCTTCCGGTTTACTCAAATTGTAACACATCAGCAAACCTTTATCTACAGGTGGAATCCCGGCTTTTGAAGCATATTTGTACTGCCAGAGTCTTATGGTAGCCGAAACCGCAGTCGCAGGATAGCTCTTTTTGATTTGCTTTAACAAGTAAAAATAATTGTCTTTTGATTTTTCCGACCAGTCACAATCGATCAGGATTTCTTTAAAATCAACTTTCAATTTTGCCATTTCACTCGATTTTACCGAATCATAATTCAACTGTTTACGATACTCCTGCTTGTAATAATCTTTTGGATACACAATCGAACTGGCTATTTTCTCGGCTTTCGAATCATTCATTTTCAATCCTATCTGTTCAATACGTTTGGCAATTCTCACAGCCAAACTGTCCAGTTGCTTTTTTTCGGATTTCAAAACTACTTCATTGGTAATGAAAATACTGGGGGTAATTTCAGGATTGCTTTCATTTAATCTGATATCGTGAAGGGTGGCAACCGGCAAAGGTTCTTTAGCATACGGATTCCAGTCTACATCAAAAAAACGAATGTACAAATGTTTTACCTTCAAGTCTTTTATCAACGAATCGTCTGTGTTTTCGAAATTCAAATCGGTTTTCCAATAACAAAACGATCGAACCACTTCATGTTCCTTCTCACAAGTTGCTCCGTTAAGTACCACAAAGAGCAAAATAAAAATGATATTCTTCATATTTTAAAAATCCTTACAAATTCCAATCAAAATTAACATTAATTAAGGTAAGGATATTGATTATTTATGAACAACTTTTGCTTTGGATTCTTACCTTTGCAAAAATTTTTTTTATGTCGAATATATATTTAGGGTACCATTTTACAATTGAACCAAAAGAACCGGGTTCTGAAATTTTAATTGCTGAACTAGGCGAAAAAGCGTTTGAGACTTTTACAGAAACGGAGAACGGAATTTCGGCTTTTGTGAAAAAAGATTTATGGGACGAGAATATTCTGGACGACATTTATATTTTACAATCCGAAGAATTCAAAATCGAATATACCATTGAGGAAATCGATCAGGTCAACTGGAATGAGGAATGGGAAAAGAATTTTGAGGCTATTGATGTAGACGGAAAATGCCATGTTCGCGCTCCTTTTCATGAGAAAACAAACGCTGAATTTGATATTGTAATCGAACCAAAAATGAGTTTCGGAACAGGTCATCATGAAACTACACACATGATGATTCAGCATTTACTGGAAATCGATGTTCAAGGTTTAAAAACACTGGACATGGGTTGCGGAACAGCCATTTTAGCCATTTTAGCCGAAATGAAAGGTGCTCAGCCAATTGACGCTATTGATATTGACAACTGGTGCTACCTGAACTCAATTGAAAATGCAGAACGCAATAATTGCCAACACATCTCCGTTTATGAAGGCGACGCAGCTTTACTAGCCGGAAAAAAATACGATTTAATCATTGCTAACATCAACCGAAATATCTTATTAAACGATATGCAAAGTTATGTTGATTGTTTAAATCCGAAAGGAATATTGCTTTTGAGCGGTTTTTATGAAGAAGACATTCCTTTTATCGATGCTTCCTGCACCGAAAAAGGTTTAACATATGTTAAAAAGTTTCAAAGAAATAACTGGGTTTCATTAAAATACGTAAATTAGATAGTTAATTATCTGTTTATTAAATAGTTCACAGATATCGATCTTTTAAATTCCGATACAATCTGTGCACGCTGTGACCAAAAAATTAGTAATTACAACAGTACAAAAACCTAAAAAAATGAGTACTAAAGAAAAAGTAAGAGAAAGAGTTCGCGAAAAGGAAGCCACAGGTTTCAATAACGAAATCATTGTTTACAACGACGATGTAAACACTTTTGACCACGTAATTGACACTTTGATGCGTGTTTGCAGTCATACGCCAGAGCAAGCAGAACAATGTTCCCTAATTGTACATTACAACGGAAAATGCACTGTAAAAACAGGGCCTATTGAAAAATTAAAACCGCAATGTACCCAACTTTTGGAAGCCGGATTAAGCGCTGAAATTGTTTAATTGCAAATAATTTAAAAACGATTCTATTTTATTCTATATTTGAATAAAATAGAATCGTTTTTTTATGGAAGAATACGGAAAGATATTGATTATTGCAACGCCGATTTTTTTAGTATTAATTATAATCGAAAAATTATACGGCATTTATAAAAAGAACGACACCGCTCCTTTAATAGACAGCGTATCGAGTATCAGCTCCGGAATTACCAATTCGGTCAAAGACGTCCTGGGATTGAGTCTGACCTTCATTTCATATGAATGGCTGGTTTCTAAAATTGCGCTTTATCATCTGGAAGCCAATGTACTTTCTTATTGTATTGCTTTTTTTGTCATTGATTTTTATGGTTATTGGAGCCATCGATGGGCACATCAGATTAATCTTTTCTGGAACAAACATGCCATTCACCACAGCAGCGAAGAATTTAACCTTGCCTGCGCATTACGCCAGCCTATCGCAAGTCTGGTTAATTTGTTTACATTTTTATTAATTCCGGCCGCATTGTTAGGAGTTCCGGCTTCTGTAATAGCCATTACCCTGCCCCTCCATTTGTTTCTGCAGTTTTGGTACCATACGAAACACATCAAAAAAATGGGGTTTCTGGAATACATCCTGGTTACACCCTCGCATCATCGCGTACATCATGCTATAAACCCTGAATATTTAGATAAAAACCATTCTCAGATTTTTATTTTCTGGGACAAACTTTTTGGTACTTTTCAGGCCGAATTAGACGATGTTCCTCCTGTTTTTGGTATTACAAGACCGGCACAAACCTGGAATCCTATCCGAATTAATTTTCAGCATTTAACTTTACTGCTTAAAGATGCCTGGCGTGCCGAAAACTGGAAAGACAAACTCACAATCTGGTTTAAACCCACCGGTTGGAGACCTGAAAATTTTGAAGAAAAATATCCTGTAACCAAAATCGAAAATGTTTTTGCCTTTAATAAATATGGTACTCAAAATTCACAAAAACTAATTTACTGGTCCGTAACTCAAATGTTAATCACGCTATTGTTTGTGACGTATTTATTTGATAATGTTGCCAAAATCGGATTGCCCAATATCTTCCTCTACGGATTTTTTATTCTGATTACCATTTACAGTTACAGCGAATTGATGGACAAGAGTAAATATGCCATTTTTTGGGAAGGTTTACGCTTTAGTATTGCCATTGGCATCATCATGTACTATGGAGACTGGTTTGGCTTAAATCAAGTTATCCCCTTTAGTAATCCTGTTATTTTAACCTATTTGACCTTATCCTTTTTAATTACAATTTACTTTGTAAATATTGATTTTAAAAACTACCGAAACCAACCTGTTAATTCATAAACCGATTATGAGAAATCACTATTTTTTTAAATCCTTTATCGTTGTCAGTATTCTATATCTAATTATTTTGTTTTTAGAATACCAAAATCTGGACTTGTTTCTAAAACCTGTTTTGGTACCATTATTAGGATTCGGAGTTTATTTTCACGGAAAGTTTCCTTCAAAAAACATCCTTTTGGGAGCATTATTGTTTTCCTGGCTGGGTGATGTAATTCTGCTTTTTGCTGATATTGGTGAAATCTATTTTATTTTAGGGCTTCTTTTTTTCCTAATTGCTCACCTCATGTATTGCGTCCTCTTCAACAAACAAACAAAAAGAAATACTACTATCAATAAAGTTCTTTTCGCAATTGGCAGCCTGCTTATCGCTTTTTATTTAGTTGGAATGGTTTTATTTTTGATGCCAAATCTAGGTGAATTAAAAATCCCTGTAATCATTTATGCAGCCGTAATTTCGACAATGCTGCTGTTTGCTTTTAATGGCAGTCTGACTTGGAAAAAAACAGGCAGTCTTTACGTTTTAGCAGGTGCAGTTTCATTTGTTACTTCTGATAGTATTTTGGCTTTCAATAAATTTCATGCTCCCATCGAAAAAAGTTCCTTTTTTATAATGCTTACCTATCTTGTGGCACAATATCTGATTGTAATTGGTATTCTAAAACTAAATACTAAAAAAGCAGATTAACCGCAGAATGTAGTGATGCAACAGATTTACAACCATTTTTTCCGTAAATCTTTAAATCCTTATCATCTGTAGTAAAAACACTTTACATTTGTAGGACCAACATTAATAAACCATGAAAAAAATAGCCCTTTTTATTGTTCTCATTATCAGCGTAACATCTTGTATAAGCACAAAATCGACTTTAAAAAATGTCGATGACAACGCTCCTGATCTTGTTTTAAAGAAAGACAATACATTTTCGATTACGCTTTTCAGCAACGATAAAAAATACGGTTACGACCCTGATTATCCTGTAAACCTGTTTTTTCAGAATACCCGAAATGAAGCTCTAAACGAAACTCGTTTTTTAAATGCTTTAGCAGGTCCAAATGGTGAAAAAATAACCTATACCCGCTTAGAAACCTGTTGTCCTTTCCCAACCAAAAGAAGCGACATGGGGGCAGGATTCCTAAATGTATATGAGCTGAAATGGGACGGGCAAAAGAAGCCGGTAAAACTCTATCTGAACGTTTATGAAAAAGGTATTTTAATGGTTCCAATGGGATTGCGTTTAAAGAGCAATTAAGGAATAAAATTACACTCAGAATTATACTATGTTAGAAAGTATACCTCTAATTTTGCTTATCCTTCCATTACTATTTCAAATTATAGCCGGTAGAAAAGCAATTGGTGAAACTATATCTTTAAAATTCGGAACGGTTTGTATAATTAGTCTCATCGCGCAAATAATAGTACCTGTTATTTCCTTTTACATTGCCACGTATAATGCTAATAAATATATCGAGCAAAATCCAAATTCACTTAGATGCGGAATGGAGTTTGTTGGACTTTTTATGTTCACGCTTATTTTTACGTTTGTCCTGATAGTGGTTATAATCATTCAGTACTTCATGAAACGATCTTACGAAAAGTAATTTTTTCATGATACTACTAATTTTCAAGCAACATGATAAATATCATTTATTATCTTTTTATAACGCATTAATATTGCCCTTCATCTTAAACATTTAAAATTTTGAATGAAGTCTTGCAATAGTCTCGAGGGAATAATCCTGATTTCAACATAAATTACACAGCAGATAACCGGATTGGGTTCTTAAAAAAAACATAAATCTTCATCTGCTATTCATAAATCATAACTACCTTTGCACTGTCAAAAAAACATACTATGAACATACAACATATTCCACAAATTAAGCATACTGAAAGCGGCAACTTCTTTTTATTAGCAGGACCTTGCGCCATAGAAGGAGAAGAAATGGCTCTTAGAATTGCAGAAAAATTAGTTGGTATTACCGACAACCTTCAGATTCCTTTTGTCTTTAAAGGGTCTTTCAAAAAAGCCAACCGTTCAAGAATCGATAGTTTCTCAGGAATTGGTGACGAAAAAGCATTAAAAATATTACGAAAAGTTTCAGAGACTTTTAACGTTCCAACCGTAACCGATATCCATACCAATGAAGATGCTGCTATGGCCGCACAATACGTTGACGTTTTACAAATTCCAGCCTTCCTGGTTCGTCAAACTGACCTTGTTGTTGCTGCAGCAAACACTGGAAAGACTGTTAATCTGAAAAAAGGACAATTCATGAGTCCGGAAAGTATGAAACATGCTGTACAAAAAGTACTGGATTGTAACAACGAAAATGTTATGGTTACAGATCGCGGTACTATGTTTGGTTACCAGGATATGATTGTTGATTACAGAGGAATCCCTACTATGCAGCAATATGCTACTACAGTTCTGGATGTAACACACTCGTTACAACAGCCTAACCAGACTGCCGGTGTTACGGGAGGAAGACCGGACATGATCGAAACTGTTGCCAAAGCAGGTATTGCTGTTGGTGTTGACGGTATCTTTATCGAAACTCATTTCGATCCTGCTAATGCCAAAAGTGATGGTGCTAATATGCTTCATTTAGACTATTTCGAAGGTTTAATGACCAAATTAGTAGCGATCAGAAAAACGGTTAACTCATTTTAATTTCTTAATACCATTTCATTGAAAACAAATATTTTAGTTTTCTTTTTGTTGTGTTTTTCAGTAAGCACTTTTGCGCAGGAAGAAATCACAGTACAAAGATACACCGCCCACAACAAAGGAAAATTTTTCGTTTCCTGGGGAGGAAACAGAGAAAGTTACACTAAATCTGATGTGAATTTCAGAGGGAAAGACTACAACTTTACAGTTGATAATATGAAAGCGCATGATAAACCTAAAGGATGGCATATTGATTATGTAAATCCGGTTAACATGACGATTCCGCAAACCAACTTCAGAATGGGGTACTTTTTTAGCGATCATTACAGTGTTTCTGTTGGTTGGGATCATATGAAATATGTGATGACTCAGAATCAAACAGCTAATGTAAATGGTTATATCAATTTACCTGCTGATCAGGCCGGATCTATTTACAATGGCGTTTACAACAATAGACCTGTAGACATGTCTCAGGGTGGTGCTCAGGAAGGTGGTTTCGGAAAAGGTGAGATCCAGCAAAATGGTCCTGCTTTTTTAATGTACGAACATACAGATGGTTTGAACTATATTAATACTGAGGTTTCCAGACATGATGATATTTCTAAATTGTTTGGTATCACAAATACGGATAAGATTCAGATTAACCTAACTGAGGGTTTAGGTGCAGGACTTTTATATCCTAAAACCAATACAACTCTTTTAGGAAAAGAACGTCATGATGATTTTCATATTTCAGGTTATGGCCTTTCTGCAAAAGCGGGAATCAACCTTACTTTCTTCAAGTATTTTTACATACAGGGTGAGTTAAAAGGTGGTTACATCAACATGCAGGATATTAGAACTACAACGAGCAGCGAAGATAGGGCTTCTCAAGACTTTTTCTTTTTTCAAAGAATTATTGCTGTAGGTGGAATCTTCAGAATCTAATATTTCTTAAAATTATACTTAAAAATAGTTATCATTTTGGTAACTATTTTTTTTTGACCTTTATTTGTTTCGCTAATTGGTAGATGAGGGGTTAAGGTATTGGTTTCAGGTTTCAGGTTTCAGGTTTCAGGTTTCAGGTTTCAGGTTTCAAGTTTTACAGATCTCATTTTACATTTTACATATCACATTTCACCTTTACAAAATGAAAAAATCAAAATATCTCTTTCCGGTTATTACCTTTTTACTCAGTTTTGGCTGTGCTTTGTTTGTTGCGCTGAAAGTTTTTCCTAACAATCCGTTTTCCCCTACCAAAACCAAAGAGGAAAACACTTTACAAACTAAAATTCAGGATGGAGATATTATTTTTCAAACCTCTCAATCTCCGCAATGTGAAGCTGTACGAATTGCCACAAACTCTAAATTTTCTCATTGTGGCATCATTTACGATATCAACGGAAAATGGTTTGTTTTTGAAGCAGTTCAGCCTGTAAAACTTACTCCTTTTAACGAATGGATTCAGCATGGAAAAGAGTCCAAATATCTTGTAAAACGATTAAAAAACCCGGATAAAGTTTTAACTCCTGTAGTGCTGCAAAAAATGAAAGCGTACAGTCAGCAATTTGACGGAAGAGAATATGACGCATATTTTGAATGGAGCGATACCAAAATTTATTGCTCTGAACTGATCTGGAAAATTTACAAAAATGCCGCAAACATCGAATTGTCAAAACTAAAACAGTTGAAGGATTTTAATTTAACCGATCAAAGGGTACAAAAAATAATCAAGGAAAGATACGGAAATAACATTCCGCTCGACGAAAAAGTGGTCGCTCCTGTTGATTTGGCTGATTCTGACCTCCTAAAAACGGTTATTGACACCTACTAAAAGCCCTTTTTTGTCAGTATCGACGAATAAAACAAAAATACTTCGTTTCTAAAAACTTACATTTTTAACCCCATGACAACTCTTTAACGTATTAAAATGTTTTTAAACGAATATTTAACAAAATAGTTAAAATCAAAACATAAATCTAACATTTTAATACTATTTTAGCAGAGTAAATTTTAAGTTAGGTTTAAACTATGATCGATAGAGCACCTAAATATTCCCAAAATAATCTGCATTTTTTCCCGCAGTTTGAAGATTTTTTTGACTCTTCACCCGATTTATTGTGTATTGCCGGTTTTGACGGCTATTTTAAAAGAATAAACCCGGCTATGACTAAATTACTGGGCTATACTGAAGAAGAAATACTCTCAAGACCAATAAACGATTTTATTCTTGAAGCCGATAAACTGACGACTACAAATGCCCGCAAAGAACTTACTCAGGATATTGGTTTGTATAATTTTGAAAATCGATATGTAACTAAAAGCGGTGCTATCGTTTGGCTTTTATGGAGTTCTTTTCCGGTTGCCAAAGACAGACTCGTTTATGCCGTTGCCAAAAACATCACTTTCAGAAAAGAGATGGAACAGGAAAGAAATCTTCATCTGGCAGAACTTACCAAACTCAATAAGGAACTCAGACAGCTTACTTATACTACGGCACACGATTTAAGATCTCCTGTAAATAACATACTGGCCGTTTTTGATCTCTTGGACAAATCTACTATTACAGATCCCGAAACGCTCGAATTAATCTCCATTATTGAAATTTCTACACAAAGTTTAAAGAAAACATTAATTGATCATGTGGCACTTCTGGATAAAAAAAATGAAGAAGACGATCAGTTGGAAGTCCTGCATTTTGAAGTTGTATTGAAAGAAGTTTTAGACTCTATTAATTCCTTAGTCCACAATTCGAAAGCCAAAATTTCAATTGATTTTTCGGAGGCAGAAACAATTCTTTTCAACAAAACTTCTTTAAAGAGTATATTCCTGAATCTGATTACCAATTCGATTAAGTACTCAAAACCTGGTTTTTTACCATTTATCAGTTTTAATTCCCTTACTATTAACGGAACCACACAGTTGATTATTTCGGATAACGGAATTGGTTTTGATATGGAAAAAGTAAAAGACAAAATTTTTGGATTACATCAGACATTTAACTCAAACAAAGACAGTAACGGAATCGGACTCTATCTGGTTTATAATCATGTAACGAATCTTGGCGGTCATATTGACGTGGAAAGTAATCCCAACAAAGGGGCAAAATTTACGATCACGTTTAAAAGTTAATCACATAAACTTCTAAATAAAAAAATTCCAAATTCCAATAAGGTCAGCCTTATTGGAATTTGAAATTTGAATTTGATTTTTGCAATTTAGTTTGCAGCCGGAAGAACAATTCCACCCTGATCCATTAAATACATCAAAGTTGTCATGGTTGCAGCTCCAAGCTCTAATTCTCTTTTATTAATAGCATCAAACTTATCGTTTGCCGCGTGGTGGTAATCAAAATAACGTTGTGAATCCGGTTTTAAACCTGCTTTTACAATCGATTTAGAGGTTAAATGATTGATATCTGATCCTGCATGTCCAATAGTGAAACTATGCACCAAATAAGGCTCAAAAAGGTCTTTAAATCCAGCTATTTTCTTAAAATTAGCGTCATCTGCTTCAATTGAAAATCCTCTTGGAGAAAATCCACCAGAATCACTCTCTAACGCAAAAATATGATTCTCTTTCTTTTGTTTTGAAACTTCTTCATACTTAGCGCCACCTTTTCCTCCATTCTCTTCATTCATAAACAGAACGACACGAATCGTATTTTTAGGCTTATAGTTTAAGTTTTTCAAAATTCGAACTACTTCCATACTTTGAACCACTCCTGCTCCATCGTCGTGTGAACCATCTGCTAAATCCCAGGAATCTAAATGTCCTCCGACAACCATAATGTTGCCAGGGTTTTCTGTTCCGGTCATTTCTCCAATCACATTATAAGATAAAACATCCGGCAAGGTCTCACAGGATTGTTTGAAATAAAATTTCAAAGACGGATTTACTTTCAAAGATTTACTTAACAATTCTGCTCCATTTGTACTGATTGCGGCAGTTGGAATGTATTGATCTTTTGGTAAGTCGCCATAACTTTGAGCTCCTGTATGCGGAAAATCGTCTAAACGTAAGTTCATCGAACGTACGATTGTTCCAACTGCACCTAATTTTGCCGCTTCTTTTGCACCGGCATACCTTTGATCTACACAGGCTCCGTAAGATTTAAAGGTTTCGATATTTTCCGGATCCATTGGTCTGTTATAGAACACAATTTTACCTTTTACTTTATCGCCTAATTCTACCAGTTCTTTAATTCCCTTTACTTCGATTACTTCGGCTGTAAGGCCCGTTTTAGGAGTAGCAACTGATCCTCCCAAAGCACAAATTGGCACTACAGTTTTCGTTTTATTATCTAAAATATAAGCGGTTTCTTTTTCGCCGCGTACCCAATGCGGAACCATTACTTCTTGTAGATAAACTTTATCAAGACCAAGGGTTTCCAATTGTCTTTTCGTGTATTGCACTGCTTTTTCGGCACTTGCAGAACCTGATAAACGGCTTCCGATGTCGTTAGACAAATATTCTAACCAGGTATAACATTTAGACTCGGTCAGGGCCTTTTTATAAAATAATTTAATGTTTTTCTCATCATTTGACTGCGCAAAAGAGGTCAATCCGTTTAAAACTAATGCAGTTAACAGAATCGTTTTTTTCATAGGTTGTATAGCATTTTTTGGTTGTTAAACAAAGGAACAAAATTCTTTAGAACTGCCAGTATTTTTATGTAACGATTTCGAAAAAAAATAACACACAGAAACATAGACTTCCGATATAAAAAAAACTACAAAAGAAATAGGTGTATTTCAGTGAAGTGGAACGTCTTTTTTACAGATACGGAACCTATGTTACTCTATGTGTTACAATAAATTACACTCAAGAGGTCAAAATGAGAATTATTTTACTTCTACTACTTCATTTTTTACACCAATTCCGTTTTCATTAAACGCTTCAATTGTAAAATAATAAGTGGATCCTTTGTCCAGGCCTCTAAAATCATACGAACTTTCGTCGTAAACCATAATGCTGTTATACAATTTGTCCGGTGCAATTCCGTAATAAATATTGTAACCGGTTGCGTTCGTCTGTTTTTTCCAGGAAATCATAGCGTTTCTTGCATCATCTGCATTTCTGTCTACTTTAAAATCAAGAACCGACTGTGGTTTTTCTGCCAATCCGTTTCCAAACACTCTGAAATCTGAAATCGCAAACAGTCCGGAGGCATTATGAACGTTGACCATTTTAATGTAACGTGCTTTTATTGCTTTCGTCAGCTCGACATAATCGTGCGGAACGTCTTTTGCATTTTTAGATTTATCGACCACCAATTTCCAGTTTACAGCGTCATCCGACATGAATATTTTGTACTGATAATAAATATCCATTGCCTTATTGAACTGTGTTGCTTTATGATCGGCATAGTTGATCTGCAAGGCATTGATCTGCATTTGTCTGCCTAAATCAAGCTGTAACCATTCACCCGGATCAGCTGTTTTTGCGGACCAGTAGGTTTGAATATTTTCATCGGTTAAATTAACCGCCCCGTAACAAAACTTCTCGTATACTTTTTTACCTCCATTGTCCATTCTGTGGGTTTCCACTTCCATGCATTCTTCTGAAGAGGAAACAGTGACAGGCTTTTTATACGAAAGCAGCATCCAGCCGGAAGAAGCTCCTTTCTCCTGGTTGCGTTTTTTGGTGGGAAGAACAATTGGAAAATCCCCATAAGAAGTAATCGAATACATCACATCGTCTTTATCAAATCCGGCAGGAAACATATCAATACGACGTTCGAAACGGTCTTTGATGGAGATCTTACAGGTTCCGGTATTCCAGTAATTGCCATAATTGTCTGCAAAAGTGTTTCCATGTCCCGCTCCGATTACAAATCCTCCCGGTTTGTATGACATAGGATTGTGTTTTTGATAGGTGAAAGGTCCTAACGGGCTGTTACCAACATGAACTCCATTGGCATAACCTTTAAATTCTGTGGCAGGAGCTCCATACTGCATGTAATATTTGCCATTGTGTTTGGTCATCCAGGCTCCTTCTATAAAATTCCCCCAAGGTGCGGGTTCCATATCATTATTGGGGCCAAAACGTTCCCAGCCGTGATTGGCAGGATCTAAACCTACTACTTCTTTGATCTCGCCATAAGCACGCTGAATATCTTCTACTTCGGTGGCTTTGTACAGTTTTTCATAAGCTGCCTGATTGCCTTTCGGAAGCCAGGTGTTATAATCTACTTCTACACCTACAAGTGGTAATTTTCCGCTTGAACCGTAATACATGTATACTTTTTTATCATCGTCCTGAAAAATAGCAGGATCCCAGGTTGGCAGCATCGCTTTATCAACATGTCGCAGCCATTGTCCAGATTTTGGGTCGGCAGTTTTCCAGATTGGATGATCTCTTTTCCAGGTCGAACCCACATAAAATAAGGTATCATTGACTACCCAGGCTGCAGGTGCACATTGATCGTCGTCGGCGGGCTTGCGTTGAAAACTTCCGTATACAAATTTCCAGTCCGACATGTCTTTACTCCAGAAATATCCCGCCTGGTTGGTCGCAAACAAATAGTATTCGCCTTTAAATGTAATAATTACCGGATCGGCACTGGAACGTCGGGATTCCGGAATACCATTGTGATTTTCGGTGGTATAATTGTACCCAATATTGATTGGATTACAATAGGTCGTTGCTTTTTTATTGGGGTCAAACCATTCTGTTTTACCGGGAATTTTAGTGTTTTGTGCGAGTATTGTATTGCTTAAACTAACCAGCATCAGCATAACAGCTACTACATATGTTTTTTTCATAGGATGATTTTTATATAAAAGATTTTCTCCAAAAGAGAAAACACAGTTTCAATAGCTCTATTTTTTCTGTTTTATCTTTTGTTCTAACAACTCAGGTTCATTGGTAGTGATATAATTGAATTTATGATCAATTATCCAGTCCATATCGGCCGTTTCGTTTACTGTCCAGGTATTTAAAATAACCTTATACTCTTTGGCTTCTTTGATCCATTCCGGATGCTTCTTAAATACTGAATAATGATAATCAATGCCGTTGATACGATCTGCTTTAACTTCTTTTGGAGATTTGTTTCCTTCGAGGTACTGTAAACTTGCCCGAAAATCGACTTCTCTGATTTGTTTCAGCATTTCGTAATCAAAACTAATGTAGCAGGTATTTCTTTCTGCTTTAAGTTTATGGATGGTTTCAACAGCCATCAACGCCGTTTTTTTCCCTCTTTCTTTACTTATTTCCGAAGGTTTTATTTCGCAAACCAAAAGTGTGCGTTTATTATTTCGCTTACCTTCAGCAATATACTCGTACAAGGTTGGGAGCTTCTCTCCGTTTGAAAGTTTAAACTTTATAAGATCGGCATAATTGGTTTCCTCAATAAGCAATTTGTTGTAATGTGCATCATGATTGATGACAAGTGAATCATCGGCTGTTCTCCATACGTCAAATTCTGAACCGGGAAGTTTTAAGTCGATGGCATGTCTTAGAGCGGCTATAGAATTTTCAGGAAGATTGTTTTTTTTCCATGCCCCGCGATGTGCCACAATTGCATTTTCTTTCACACAGCAGGACTGAAAAGCCATTGTTAATGTTAAAAGTAATGCTATCCGAAGTGCTTTAGTAGTATTCATTATTTTAAATTTATAAAGGTTTAAAAAATGTCTTTTAAAAAAAAGCCCTTCGCTAACCAATTACGAAGGGCTAATTACTAATCAATAAACCAACTTAATTAGTTAATACAAAACTAACTTTCTTCTCGGCATTTGAATTTCCACCAACGAAAACATCAAACTGTCCAGGTTCTGCCACAAATTGTAAAGCAGAGTTATAAAATTTTAAATCTTCAACTGTGATCTCGAATGTCACGGTTTGTTTTTCTCCTTTTTTAAGAGTTATTTTTTGGAAATTTTTAAGTTCTCTTACAGGTCTTGTTACCGATCCTACTACATCTCTGATGTACAATTGAACTGTTTCTTTTCCATCATAATTTCCAGTATTAGCGACATCTACCGTTACTTTTAGCTTTTCGCCTGAGTTCATTTTATCAGATGAAATTTTCAGATTTGAATACTCAAAAGTGGTATAACTTAACCCGAAACCAAATGGAAACAATGGTTCGTTTCTTTCGTCAATATAGTTGGATCTGAACTTTTCGAACTTACCTTCTGTGTTAACCAAAGGTCTTCCTGTATTTTTGTGTGCATAGTAAATTGGCAACTGACCAACACTTCTTGGGAAGGTTGATGTTAGTTTTCCGGAAGGGTTTACATCTCCAAACAAAACGTCAGCAATAGCATAACCCGCTTCTGTACCTGCGAACCAAACATTCAAAATAGCCGGAACGGTTTCATTCTCTTCTTTAATTACTAACGGACGACCGTCAAACAATACTAAAACAACCGGTTTTCCTGTTTTTAGCAAGGCGTTTAATAAATCTTTTTGGGCTTGTGGAATTTCCAAATTTGTACGGCTGCTTGATTCACCGCTCATCTCTGCAGATTCTCCAAGTGCCGCAACAATTACGTCTGACTGATTGGCTACTTTTAATGCTTCTGCCAGTAATTCTTCTTTCGAACGTCCGTCACGGTGTAACGTTTTACCAAACATGGTTGCTTTAGTTTCAAACTCTTCATCGTAATCTAAGTTGCTTCCTTTTGCATATAAAACTTTTGTCGATGCTCCTGCTACTTCTTTGATTCCTGCTAAAAGTGAGATTGCATTTTCCATTCTTGTTGCTACGCTCCAGGTTCCCGGCATGTTTTCTTTGGCATCTGCCAGAGGTCCGATTAAAGCAATTGTTCCTGATTTTTTAAGTGGCAACAATTGATTTTGGTTTTTTAACAACACTAATGATTGTGCTGCTGTAGAACGAGCTTCTTTTCTGCTGTTTGCTGTAAAAATTTCTGTTTTTGCTCTATTAGCATCACAATACTTATAAGGGTCACTAAATAGACCTAAATCGTATTTTGCTTCCAGAATAAGTTTAACAGCATTGTCGATGGTCTCTATCGTTACTTTTTTCTCGTCTAACGATTTTTTCAAAGTTCCTAAGAAACCTTCACCCACCATGTCCATTTCAACACCTGCATTTAACGAAAGTGCCGAAACAGCTTGTAAATCTCCCATTCCGTGCTCGATCATTTCAGGAATCCCTGTAAAATCGGTAACCACAAAACCTTTAAAGCCCCATTGTTTTCTTAAAACATCTGTCATCAGCCATTTGTTTCCTGTTGCAGGAATTCCGTCAATCTCGTTGAAAGAAGCCATTACAGAACCTACACCTGCATCAACAGCAGCTTTGTATGGAGGAAAGTAATCGTTGAACATTCGAATATGACTCATATCAACCGTGTTGTAATCACGACCTGCCTCTGGTGCTCCGTATAAAGCAAAGTGTTTTACACAGGCCATAATTGAATTGTTTTTAGAAAGATCGTTTTGCTGGTAACCGTTTACCATTGCTTTTGCAATCTGACTTCCCAAATACGGATCTTCTCCTGAACCTTCAGAAACTCTTCCCCAACGCGGATCACGAGAAACATCAACCATTGGAGAGAATGTCCAGTTGATACCATCTGCACTCGCTTCCTGAGCTGCAATTCTGGCACTTCTTTCAATCAGATTCATATCCCAGGTACAAGATAATCCTAACGGAATCGGGAAAGTAGTTTCGTAACCGTGAATCACGTCCATTCCGAAAATCAATGGAATTTTCAGACGACTTTTCTCCACCGCAATTCTTTGTACTTCTCTAATTTTTTGAACAGATTTAATATTGAACAAACCTCCAACTTTACCTTCAGCAATTTTTTTCGCCACATCAGAACTGTTTGCCTGTCCTGTAGTAATATCTCCGGAGGTTGGTAAATTAAGCTGCCCTAATTTTTCATCCAGTGTCATCTTTGACAATAACTCTGCTACAAACTCCGATTTTGGTTTTATTTTTACTGTATTCTTAGTGTTCTTTTTCTGAGCATATCCCAGAACAGCACATCCTAAAAACAGTAAGACTAATTTGTTCTTCATTCTACTATATTTATTTGTTTGTGTTCGTTTTTTATTGGTTTAAATGTCCAGCCATAAAATGCTGGACTGTCATAAGCTCCTGTTACTAGAATCCGTACTTTCCGGATTTAAAACCAAGCTTAACCAAACCTTGTTTTACTTCGGGAGCATTCATGAATAATTTCCAAAGCAAACCGGTACGATAATTTTCAATCATTACTACTTCAGGTCCCTGGTCAATAGCCAGGTAACGTTTTGCAACCCAATTATTCTGTAGGCTAAGCGCATCATAAAACCCTGCCTCACCAAAAGTTTCCTTTTTATGATTTTCGTATAAATTTCTAATTACAGCGATTGATTCTTTTGGTGTATACACAATTGAACTAATGGCTGCTGTTGGAGAGATAACTCCTTTATCGTTACTTGGCATGTGAGCATCGTACCCAATAGATCCGTCAGGATTTCTGGAATAAGATGCGGTTAAGCCCCAATAATCAGCCCCGTATCCTTTAAATTTCCCTGGATTTTCGATACAATACTGGTAATCAATTTTTACCTGATTGACATTCAGATCCCAATAGTTGGCATACTTATCTGTTAGCTGGTTCGGATCAAGTCCTACATACGAATAATGTGCCCAGAACAATGGTCCGCCAAATTCCTCGGCCCCATTGTGTTTTAAAATTAGAGGAATATTGTATTTGGTTTTAGAAGAAACTATTCCGCCGCTTCTCGCCCAGCCTTCATGATATGCTTTTGCATCGATCGCGTGTGTTGGTGAAGATGCTGCCATGACATAGGTAATCAAACATTCGTTGTAGCCTTCAAGAGCAAAATTCATTTGCCAGTTGTAAGTTGGTGACCAGTGCCAGTACAAAACATTTTTATTATTCGTGTACCATTGCCAGTCTACTCCTTTCCAAAGTGCATCGTATTTTTGAGCTACCGCTTTTTCTTTCTCTGAACCGTCTTTTAGATATTCGCGAACGGTAATCATTCCTGCAACCAAAAATGATGTTTCGACTAAATCTCCACCATTATCCTTGGTTCCAAAAGGTTTTACTTTTCCTGTATTTCCATCTATCCAGTGCGACCATGCTCCATGAAAACGATCCGCTTTGCCTAAAAAATCAGCAATTTTGTTCAGTCTCTCAACTCCTTTTTCTTTCGTTACATATCCTTGTGACATTCCGGAAACAATAGCCATCAATCCAAAACCTGAACCTCCTGTGGTTACAATATGTGCATCGTTTTCAGGGTAAATTCTATCCGGATGGTAACGTTCTCTTGCTAATCCTGAATTTGGCTCAGCATAATCCCAAAAATATTTAAACGTCTCTTTTTGAACTACAGCTAAAAGTTCATCATCTGTTAATTTTACAGCAGACGATTCTTCTTTTTCTGTTTGTTTGCTTTCTTGTCCGTTACAGCTCAAAAAAGTAAAAGCTAATAGTAAAACTGAAATTTTAACCATTATATTTTTTTTAATATCAGTGAATAAAAACCACTTCCTTCAAAAAGGAGAAGGAAGTGATTTTAAAAGTTTATTTAGTAACCTCCTGGATTTTGTTGTGAAAGTCCACCCGCTTCTCTTAAGAATGTCGTAGGAATTGGAAATAATTCATGTTTACCAACAACGAATGTTTTTCCGTCGGCAGCCATAGCAGCCTGAGCTTGTCCTGTTCTTACAAGATCAAACCATCTGTCATGTTCGAAAGCCATTTCTAATCTTCTTTCTTTCCAGATTGCTTTTCTAACATCTGTTTGAGAAGTAAAAGGAGTATCTCCTAAACCTGCTCTTTTACGAATCATATTCACTAAAGGAATTGCTGCTGATGTCTGTCCCAATTCATTCAAAGCTTCCGCCTTCATTAACAATACCTCAGCATATCTTAAATATCTAAGATTGGTATCTGTAAATTCCTGATTGTAGAAATCTGAAGAATACGCTTTGTAATTGTACATTGGATTTGCAACAGTAGCCGGTACCGGTCTTCCATCGTATAAAACGGAACCTCTGAAAATAATCGTTGCTGCTCTTCTTACGTCGCCTGCTTCATAAGCATTTGCTAACCCCTGAGTAGGTGTATTGAAACCCCAACCCCATCCTCCTGCACCACGTGGTGCCTGAGAAACAGAGTAGTTTCCAATTCCAAAACCAGGGCTTGAAGTTGAACCAATTCCATTAATTTCAAAAATGGACTCAGGACCAAATTCTCCTGCTTTTTTATATTGTAGCGCATAATCAGCTACTAAAGAATATCCTGTTACTTTATCACAATTGTCAATTACTTTTTGCCAATTTTTTTGATATAAATTTACTTTTGCTAACAGAGCATAAGCAGAACCTTTAGAAACACGACTTTTGTCTTCTGCTGCATAAGCTGATTTCTCCGGTAAATTTGTAATGGCATCATTCAAATCTTTCTCGATAAATGCGTAAACTTCAGCCGGCGTTTTACGCGTTAATTGCATGATTCTATCCCCTTCTGAACCCGGAATTGGTAAATGATCAATAATTGGAACTCCACCATAACCTTTTACTAAAGTGAAATACATAAAAGCTCTGAAAAATTTAGCTTCTCCTTCTAATCTTACTTTTAAAGCCGGTGTCACCTTATCTAATTTAGGAAAAATAGCCAAAGCCTGATTACATCTGTTAATTCCCGCATAATGAGCATCCCAGGTAGACTGAAATGAAGGAGTCGAAGCATTATAGGTTAAAGCATCAATTATGTCCTTATCTGCTCCGGTGTCTCCAGGATCAGAACCTTTATCAGCATCATCAGAAATGATACTCGTAACAGCATTCCATCCAAAAGAAGACATATCCCATCCTAAAAACTGATTGTAAATTGCGGTTACAAAACCTGAAGCTCCTGCGTCGTTATTGACCAACTCTACATCTGCTGACGGAATTGATTCTGTAGGGCTTACATCTAAAAAATCATCTGCGCATCCTGCAAAAAGTAACCCGGACAACACAAACATTGATATATATATTCTTTTCATGAT
The DNA here is from genome assembly GCF_000335775.1 of Flavobacterium sp. WG21. NCBI lineage: Bacteria > Pseudomonadati > Bacteroidota > Flavobacteriia > Flavobacteriales > Flavobacteriaceae > Flavobacterium > Flavobacterium sp. WG21. The sequence continues at coordinate 80,283 of NZ_AMYW01000011.1, read as the reverse complement.
ATTAAAATTTTAAATTAGCACCGATAACAAATGATCTCAATGATGGGTAAGCATCTAACTCAACACCCTGAGTACCTTCAACCAATTTACCATCACTAACGACGTCAGGAGAGAAACCTGAATACTTTTGAGTAATAAACGGATTAATTGCGTTTACATAAATTCTGCAATAGTTAAAGAACAGATCTTCTTTTAATGGCAATTTGTATCCTAAACTAATGTTGTTGATTCTGAAGTAATCTGCTGATTCCAAAAAGAAAGTAGATGCATAAGGAATCTCATTAGAAGGCGCCGGATTTGAAGCAGTTGTGTTAGTTGGTGTCCAGAAATTACGAGCCATAGAAGCTTCTATATTTTCACCACCAAAACGCTGTGCTTTTTTTCCATTGTATACTTTTGCTCCTCCTGTTCCGTAACCATCAACAGAAAAATCAAAGTTTTTATAATTTACTCCCAGAGTAATTCCATACGTTGAAGTTGGTAAAACTGTTCCAACATACTTTTTATCGGTTCTTTCGTTTAATGCTGACTGAACTACTTTATCACCCGCTGCTGTGTAATATAACATTTTACCATTTGACGCATCAATACCAGCAAACTCATACATATAGAAACTTCCTAAAGGTTGTCCAACTGAAGTGTTATCCAATATTTTAGTGTTTTGACCGTTTCCTAAACCTCCACCAATAGTCGGAGCAATTTGAACGTTTTTCAGACTTGTAAGTTCATTTTTATTGTGAGAGTAATTACCCCCTACCCAATAACTTAAATTATCGCTTATTTTATCATCCCAACGCAAAGCAATTTCATACCCTTTGTTTGATACTTCTCCGATATGTGAATAGGTTGAAATATTGTATCCTGAAGTTGCATAAGGTTTAACATTTAAAATGGTATTGGTTGTTTTTTTGTCATACAAATCAAAAGATCCTTTTAATCTGTTTGCAAACAATTCAAAATCAAATCCTCCTGAAAGTTCTTCTACAATTTCCCATGATAAATTAGGATCGATCTGTGAATTGATCGTTATTCCTGAGCCGAGACCCGGTACATCAACTCCTGAAGTAAAAACCTGAGTATTTAACGGTATGTTCTGATTTCCTAATCTACCCCATGATCCTCTTAATTTTAATAAATTAAGTGTTTCAATATTGCTCAAAAAACTTTCTTTTGATACAATCCAACCTAAACCAACTGATGGAAATGTTCCCCAACGTTTGTCTTCAGCAAATTGAGAAGATCCGTCACGTCTTACAGTACCTGTCAGTAAATATCTGTCCATTAATTTGTACTGAAAACGGGCAAAATAAGAAGCTAATCTTCTCTGATTCAAAGCTTCATCTTTATAACCTGTTACTGAACTTGCAACATTAATATCTTTTAAAGACCAGTAGTTTGAATTTGGATTTACATTTTTTCTGTCAATCGTTAATTTTTCTCTGGTTCCTTGTACGTTGGCCTCTATACCGGCAGTAACTTCAACATCATGAATTTCTGCAAAAACTTTATTATAAGTCAGGTAATTAGATAAATTCCAGTTGAAATACTGATCTCTGCCTCTTGTTAAAGTATTTGTATTTAAACTTTTAGTGTCGTAAGCAGATACTACACGAGTAGGATCTCCTGATAACCAAAGTCCTAAATTATCTACATAATTATATTGTTTGTAAGTAAAGAACTCTCCATTAAACTGAGAGGTGAATTTTAACGATTTGAAAATATCATAATCCAATTTCAAACCTCCTTGTAAAATAACAGTCTCTTGTCTCTCATTTGTAAAATCCAACTGAGCCACCGGATTCGCAACATTATTGAAAGACGCTCCTGTTTCGGCAACCACTCCATTTGAAACAAATGGCACTCCATATTTTCCATTAGGATAACGTACAGGAACAAGAGGAGATTGTCTGTAAGCATTTGTAAAAGCGCTTAAAGGCATTGGAGTATTTTTTATCGTACTCACACTCATATTCTGAGTTACTCTAACTTTATCCGAAATTTTAAACTCATTATTACTTCGAATCGTAGTTCTACCATAATCAGATCGGTTCAGAATTCCTTTTTCTTCGTAATTTCCAACACTAAAAAAGTACTTTACATTATCTGAAGACCCTGAAATGGCAATATTGTTTTGGGTATAAGATCCTGTTCTTGTAATTTCATCAAACCAATTGGTATTGTATGGCTGATTGGCAGAAAATCTTCCTTGTGGAAAATCACCACTGTAAGCAATATTACTATAACGAACATATTCGTCACTATTTGCCATTCTAACCTTTTTCAAAGGAGTTCTGATTCCGGCAAAGCTTTCTACATCTACCGTAAGTTTTCCTTTTCCGGATTTCGTGGTGATCATAATTACACCATTTGCACCTCTTGTACCATAAATAGCTAAGGAAGAAGCGTCTTTTAAAATCTCGTACGATGTAATATCATTTGCATTAATGTTATTGATATTCTCCGTTGGCATACCATCTACTACATACAAAGGATTTTTTCCTCCCAAAGCACTACCGGCACCTCTAATGATTACAGAAGGTGTACTTCCCGGTGCATCTGAAGCAGATACCTGAACCCCTGCCGCCTTACCTTGTATGGCCTGAGAAGCATTTAGTACCTTCATTTTTGTAATCTCTTCAGATTTAATAGAGCTTATCGCTGAAGTATTATCAATTTTCTTTCTTGTTCCGTATCCAATTACAACCACATCTTTTAATACAGTATCACCTGATTCTTTTAAAGTAATAGTCATTGGTGCGGAAGTTGCTGCCACAGAAACAGGTTCAAAGCCCAACATCGAGATCTTTAGTATCTCCCCCACTTTGGCATTTATGGCAAAATTTCCGTCGAAATCAGCATCAGCAGAAACTCTTGAGTTTGAAGCAGCAATAATTGCTCCGGGAACTCCCATTCCATTACTGTCTACTACTTTTCCTTTAATTGCTTGTCCAGACATATAAGCCGGCAATAGCAAAAGCGCTAAAAAGCTAAAAATAAAATTTTTCATACAGTTCGTAATCGTTTAAGTTAGTAGAGCCAAATTAAACAATTACAACGTTGTAGTACATCAAATACCACTACTACACAGCTACATCATTATGTTAAAATTAGAATGTAAAAGTTTAAATTTCAGCATTTTAAATGTTAATTTTATTTTATTAACATAACGTTATGATGTAGTAATGATGTATTAGAATTATACAATAAAAGAAGTAGAAAAATATAAGATATTTAAAAAAATAATCTCAATCTTACAGACTTAATAAAAACTTTGAGAGATTTTCATCCTGAGTAAGGCCTAATTTCTTTCTTAAACGATATCTGTGCAATTCTACGCCCCTAAAAGAGATGTTCATCATAGGTGCAATTTCCTTGGAAGAAAGATTCATTTTGAGGTAAACACACAGTTTTATATCCTTAGGAGTTAAGTTTGGAAACTTTTTAGAAAGGTTAATGATAAATTCATTATGAATCTGATTCAGATTGGTTTCAAAAATCTCCCATTCGTGTTTGTTCACCTCATTGATTTTGATTGCTTTTTTGATTTCACTCTTCAGTTTATTGAAGTCTTTTTCAGAATTCAAGATGTTCTGAATGTTATCAATCATTTCACTTTGCTTGGCAATAGACAATGATTTTCCGGCAACTTCTGAGGATTTTGTTTGCAGTTCCAGTTCCAAAATGTGTTTTTCATACTCCTGAACATTCAATTCATTCTCTGCTTTTAATTCCATTTCCAGAATTTCACGCTGATGCTTTAACTCTTCGGCCTGCAATTTCAGTTTTTGCATATAACGTAACTTGTTCCATTTGTAATAGAAAAATAAAACTGCTGCCACTACAAGCAGATACAGTAAAATCATCCAGAATGAAAAATACCAGGGTTCTGCCACTTTAAAATCAAAATCTGCTACCTCCTCGTAACTCGCACCATCATGTTTGTAAACCACTATAGCATGTGAACCACTACTTAAATTATTCAATACAATAAGTCCGTCTGAAATTGGCAGGAAATCGCCGTTTTTATTAATTTTATAAAACAAATTAGGCTTACTTGCCCCGTAAATTCCGGAAATTACATTTATTCTTATCTCAGTGTTGTATTTGATCTTATCCTCATTTGATATAAGATTTCCATCATTAAAAGCTTCTATCTTTACATGCGCATTTTGCTTGTTTTCATAAGTGAGCTGAAGTGATATAAAACCATCATCAAGATTGAGTAAATAGTGGTTCTGAGTTTTAAAAATCCTCAGATTATCATTGATCAGGGTGCCTTTATAATATTTCTCCTGAATGATATTCCAAATAAATTTATTGCCCTTTGCATATATATGGTACAATATTCCATTCTGAAGCACTACAAAATGATCTTCATCAATTGAAACGACATCACTTATATTCTTAAAATTAGAATTAAACAGCTCATTTTCTTCAAGACTGCCGCTAATCGAATTATAGGTATACCAAACATTATTGATTAGGAAAAGAATTTCATTTCTAAATTCAAAAATCTTTACACCAAAATCATTCTTAATTTTACTCTGCTGTGTTATATTTTCAACTTTTTTAGTCTTATAGTTATCATCGTACAATACACGATACAATCCGCGGTAATTATCTGCAGCCCAGATTTCATTTTTCTGATTCTGAGCCACATACTTGATAGGTTTTGAAAGATCATTAATAACTTTGTTCTCAGTTGGTACCGCAATATCATTATAAGCCACAACACCGCTGTAAGTCGATTGAAAATAAGTATTATTGATACTGCTTTTTGTCAAGTTCCATCCTCCGCTTCTGTTATTGATTTTAACCAATGAACCATTTTCGTAACAAAAAGTTCCATCATTATGACCTATAATATACTTGGTACCAATTTTACTAATATTCCAGGCCTGCCCCTGTGTATTGGGCAACATATTAAACTTACCGGAAACAAATTCGAAAACTCCGTGATTGGAAGCAATCAGATATCCCTTATCGATAGCTGCGACAGAATAAACAGAACCCAAAAGTCCTGAATTATCATAAAAGAAAGAAATCGGAGAGTTGATTTCGACATGCGTAATACCATTATCCAGACCAAGCCATAAATCGTTCTCTTTATCGAAACCGATGCTTAATACCGAATTATTCATCAAGACATTATTCCGATTGATATTTTTATAGGTATCCGTTTGAAAGTCGTAAATAAAAACACCTCTGTTCCCGGTTCCTACTACCAGTTTATTTCCTTTAATAAACTTAGCAACATTAATCGTTGCCGATTTTAAAACTTCATTCAACGGATTGTTCCAGGGTCTTAAACCTCCTTTTTCTACAATAAAAATTCCTTTCTTCTGTGTAAAAATAAACGTCTCGTTCTTGTACTTTTCAATAGCGTGAACTACGGTCTTTTTTAAAATATTCCAACCTTTCGGATTGGCTATTTTTGAACCGTCCATTCGGAAAAGACCTTTTGCAACTGAAGCAACATAGACATCATTATCTACTACAAAGCAATAGGATATTAGAAAAGGGAATTTAATTTTCTTAATGTGTTTTCCATCATAAATAAAAACATCATTAAAAGACTGGAAATAAACGGAACCTTTAAACTTGAAAATTTTCCAAATCTCTTCATTGTCCTTTTCGTCAAACAAACGCAGTTTTTTAGTGATGGAAACGTAATGCATCTTTCCCTCTTTTCGGTACCAGTAACCAAACTCTTTATACGAGCCTGAATAGATCTTATCACCTTCAATCATGATCGAACGGATGATCGTTTTATTAGGTAATGTATACTTTTCCCATATGACACCGTCATAACGCAGTAAATAGTGATTATTGGCAAAATACATGGCATCATCATTACCCTGAACCACATTCCAAATTTGATTGTCACCTTGGTAATCAGATTTATTATAATTTTCTACGAATGGAAGTAATTCTTGTGCCTGGATTTGAAAAGCAATGAAAAAGAAGAATATAAATTTAGGAAGTATCGATTTCAAAATATTCGGTTTTATCTTCAAAGATACTGACAAATATTGAATCTGATAGCATAAAAAAAGCTCCTCAACAGAGAAGCTTTCCATATAATAGTAAGTCTATTCTAGCTTTGAAGCAGCTGATAAACCTGATGAGCAATTTCGTATTCTTCATCTGTAGGGATCACCAAAATTTTTGCTTTTGAATTTGGTACATTAATCTCTCTGATTTCTTTAGAACGAATCTGATTCTTTTCATCGTCCAGTTCAATTCCAAAATAATCCATATCAGTACAAACCAGCTTTCGCATATAAGAGGAGTTCTCTCCAATTCCCGCAGTGAAAATAATTGCATCCAAACCGTTTAGAGCTGCCGCGTACGAACCAATCGTTTTTTGAATCCTGTAGGCATTCATTTGCAGCGCCAATTGACAGTCTTTATTTCCTTTTTCCGCTTCTGCTTCAATGTCGCGCAAATCGCTGTAGCCTGTAAGTCCAAGCATACCACTTTGTTTCAATAAAATCGAGTTTACTTCATCAGCCGAATACCCAAGATTCTTAACCATATAAAAAATAACCGACTGATCAATATCTCCCGAACGAGTTCCCATGATAAGACCATTTGAAGGAGAAAATCCCATGGTATGATCGATACTTTTCCCGTCTTTAACAGCGGTCATACTACAACCATTTCCCAAATGAATGGTGATTATTTTAGAGTTCTTTTCTAAATAATCAATTGCTTTTGCAGAAACATATTTATGACTGGTTCCGTGAAAACCATAAACACGCACTTTATGCTCTGTTAAAAGATAATTTGGAATAGCAAACTTATAAGCTACTTCTGGCATCGTTTGATGGAATGCAGTATCAAAAACTGCAATTTGCTCTGCATCACTAAAGATTTCTTCTGCGACATTAATACCCTCCAAATTAGCAGGATTATGCAGTGGCGCCAGTTCAAAAAGTTCTTTGATTTTTAATTTTACCGCTTCATCAATTTTCACGGTATCGCTAAAGGCACTTCCTCCGTGAACCACGCGATGACCCACCGCCGCAATCTCCGAGGTCGATTTAATCACTCCCTTTTCGGCATCTAAAAGCATATTGGCCACTTTTTGTAAACCAACTTTATGATTTGCAATCGGCAATGTTTCTTCGATGGTATTTGACGGGGTTTTGAAAATTACATTTGAAGTTTCCAATCCAATTCTGTCAATCATACCGGTACAAATTACCTCATTTGTAGGCATAACCATTAATTGATATTTGATTGAAGAACTTCCTGAGTTTATGATAAGTATTTTCATTTTTTTTTTTAAGATTCTAAGAGACTGAGTCTCTAAGTTTTTTACTGTTTTTAGCTTTAATGTCACCCTGAGCGAAGTCCAAGGCCGGGCAAACAAAGAAGGCTTCGACTCTGCTCAGCCTGACTTACGTTTTTTAATTGATTAAAGTCCTTGCGCCTGAATAGCAGTGATTACCACGGTATTGATGATATCATCTACGGTACAGCCACGGCTTAAATCGTTTACCGGTTTGTTTAACCCTTGTAACATTGGGCCGATAGCCAAAGCACCGGTTTCACGCTGAACTGCTTTATAGGTATTGTTTCCTGTATTTAAATCCGGAAAAATAAGCACACTCGCCTGCCCTGCTACTTCGGAGTCCGGCATTTTACTTTTTCCGACAGCACGATCTACGGCGGCATCGTATTGGATTGGTCCTTCAATTTTTAAATCAGGACGTTTTTGTTTTACGATTTCAGTTGCGGTTCTTACTTTATCTACTTCATCCCCTTTTCCTGAAGAACCTGAAGAATAAGAAAGCATGGCTATTTTAGGCTCAATTCCGAAAGCTGAGCTTGATTCTGCCGATGAAATGGCAATTTCTGCCAATTGTTCTGCTGTTGGGTTTGGATTAATGGCACAGTCTCCAAAAACAGAAACTCTGTCTTCTAAACACATAAAAAACACAGACGAAACTACTGATGAATTGGGCTTGGTTTTAATGAATTGTAAAGCGGGTAAAATAGTATGCTGCGTGGTATGAGCAGCACCTGAAACCATTCCGTCAGCATGTCCTTTATACACCATCATCGTTCCAAAATAAGAAACGTCTTCCATTAAATCCCTTGCGGTAGTAATGCTGATATTCTTGGCTTTACGAAGCTCATAATAAGTGTTGGCATAATCTTCATAAAGCTCTGATTCAATAGGATTAATGATATTGATTTTAGAAAAATCCAATGTAATTCCAAGCTCATTGACCTTACCTTCAATTTGTTTTTTATCTCCAATGATCGTAATATCGACAACATCCATCGACAACAATCTCGAAGCGGCGATGATAATTCTCTCGTCGTTTCCTTCCGGTAAAACAATATGTTTTCGGTGCTGTCTGGCTCTCTTCACCATGTTGTACTGAAACATTTTTGGTGTCATTCCTTCTGCTTCAAAAGTGATTAGCCTTTCAGACAAATCATCCATGGCAACATACTTTTCGAAAGTACTAATCGAGGTTTCTATTTTATGAGTATTATTGGCGTAGATTTCTGATCTGATAGATCCAATTTTGTTTGTAATACCATAAGTTCCGCCATCAACTGCGATAATAGGTACGATGGATGAAAGACCTTCGATAAGTTTTAAAATACTTTCTTCAGGAACAATGTTTCCGGTTAGAATAATTCCGGATATTGTTGGATAATTTGCCGATTCGTTGGCTTGTAAAGCTCCCAGGATAATATCCGAACGATCTCCGGGAGTAATCACTAGCGCATTATCATGCAAATGGACCAGATAATTGTGCAATTGCATTGCTCCAACACTAAAATGCCCTATTTCATTATTCAGATAAGCACCTCCAAACAGTACTTTGGCATCTAGCTGATTGACTATTTCCTGCATCGTTGGATTGTTCAAACTTGAAATCAGCGGAATGGTATTGATAAGCACATTCGTCGGCAAACTTTTTTGCAATCCCTGTGTCACCAATTCTATATTTTCCGGTTGTACTTTATTGGCAATGACCGATAAAACTTCAACTTCTTTCACTTTAAAGGAATCATAAACCAAATACAGGCTGTCTACTAATTCTTCTAAAGTTTTGCCAACTCCTGATCCGATAATAATAGTAGGAATGCCAAGATTTTTAGCGATCAAAACATTCAAATCGAGTTCGATCGAGGTTCCTTCTCCGGTAAAGCTTGTTCCTTCTACCAGAACAAAGTCAAAACGTTCTTCAAGTTTTTTATATTTCTCGATAATCAAATCGAGAACCTCTCCTATTTTCCCTTTGTTCTTTTTCTTGATTAGTTTGCTTTTGGTGATCGCAAAGGCATCCTCAAATTTAATATCCAAATTAAAATGTGACAGTACTGTTTCGATATGATTGTCTAACTCGCCATCTACAAAATCTTCCACGATAGGTCTGAAATAACCCACTTTAGCCGTTTTACCAATCAAAATACTCATCAAACCAAGTGTCACAATTGATTTTCCGCTGTTCTGGTCGCTCGTAGCTATATATATTGCTTTACTCATAATTTATGTATTAACTCAACAAATGTCGTATATAATCTATTTTTTAACGATAAATAAACGTTAAAACCAACGTCTTTTTTTGAAATAAATAATTAAGGCTATGACCAATAAAAACATGCTGGTCATCACAATGAAATAGCCGTTTCTCTCCTTTAATTCCGGCATATATTCAAAATTCATCCCGTATACCCCAACAATAAAAGTAAGCGGAATAAATATGGCTGAAATGATGGTCAGGGTTTTCATAATCTCATTCATTTTTCGGCTTTGTTCCGAAAAATAGAAATTGGAAGCACTTTCTAAAGAACTCATATCAGACTCAATCTGCTCCAGAAGTTCTAAACTTTTCTGATGCAGTCTAATGAAAAAATTAAAGGTTTCTTTCTGAATAAGACCATTGTTTTCATCATCATCTTTAATGGTTTTCAGATAATAAAGTGAATCACGAAGCGGAGTGATGGAACGTTTTAAAAAATTAAAATTATCGCGATGATTTTCAATTTTTTCCAAAATAACCGGATCTGCTCCTTTTTTGGTTAAATCTATAAGTTCTTCGATATTATCTTCTTCATCTTCGATGGTTATATAGAAGTTTTCCATTACGGCATCCAGCAACAAATAAAGCAGATAATCGACCTTTTTTGTTCTTACGATTCCGGCATGGGTGCGCAGGCGTTCACGTATGTGTGTAAAGAAATCACTTCTTTTTTCCTGAAAAGAAATCAGTATTCCGTCTTTTAAAATAAAACTGAGCTGCTCAACCTTAAGACCGTCTGAATACTCTGAAGGCAACAACGATTTTATATTGAAAAATAAAATATCCTTTTGTTCCTCCAACTTGGTTCTTTTGGTCGTATTTAAAATATCAGCCAGTAAGAAATCATCTACTTTAAAATGATCTCCGATTGTTTTAATAAGACTGATATCATTTAATCCGTGAATATTCAGCCAATTATTTTTAGTATAATCAAAACATGAATTTATGGCCAAAACCGTAAATTTCTCATATTCAACAATATCAGTATCATTATAAACAAAAAGCTGCATTTCTGTTTCATGACTTTTATGTGTGCCCGTGTACTCCAGACTTGTATGCTGCAACTTTCTGCCTTTCTTGTATTTTATCTTTCTCATTCAAAAATGATTTACAAAGTAATATTACAAAAAAGTTTCCGAATGGAAAATGACAATTGTCATTTTGCTAAGCTTATATCATTATAAATTGTACTATTTTTACTACTTTAAATAATTTAACCGGACAGGTTTTTGATACCTGTCCGGTTTAGATAACGTAAACAATTGGCAAATAACACATAAACATGCAAATTACAGAACCTTTAGAATTTGGAAAATACTATCATATTTACAATCGTGGTATTAATAACGAAAATCTTTTTAAAGAAAATAGAAATCATGTGCATTTTCTCAATTTGTACAATAAACATATTGAACCAATCGCAGAAACTTTTGCATGGTGCCTGCTTAAAAATCATTTTCACTTACTGGTTAGAATTAAAACTTTTGAAGAAATCCTTCGTACTCACGAAGACTACGAAATTAAACGAATTATAGCCCCTCATCAATCCTTTGGAAACTTGTTTAATGCCTATACAAAAGCAATCAATAAAGGATATAATAGACATGGTGCATTATTTGAACGAGCTTTTAAGCGAAAACTAATTGATAACGAAACTTATTTACAAACTGTTATAAAATACATCCATTACAACCCTGTAAATCATGGCTTCTGCCAACGCCCGATTGAATATCCCTGGAGTTCCTATCAAACCTGTATCTCTGAAAAACCTACAAAACTAAAACGTGAAAAAGTAATTTCATTGTTTCAGGATATTGAAGGCTTAAAAAGTTCGCATCAGCAAAAAGAAAATTTTACTTCATTGGAAGATTTCCTTAATTCATAATGTAATACTATAAACAAACCGGACAGGTTTTAAAAACCTGTCCGGTTTAAATTAAAAATACAACACAATTAAACACTAACCATAAAAAAAACCGAGTCATTTCTGGCTCGGTTTTTTTCAAAACAAAGTATTCTAATTATGGTTGTGTTATGACAGTATAAGACAAGTTTGTAAAAGTTCCGTTTTTTACTTCAAAAATTTCAGGAGTATTAACTTTAGTCTGCAGCGAACCTACTTTTTTAGACGTAAAGCTAAAAGTTCCGGATACCGTTTTATTAGCAGGATCCATCGAAGTTATGGTTAACTTTCCAGTCTGAACAAAATGTTCTGTAAAAGTACTTCCATCAATTAAATAAGTATTTATGAATAAAGCATCCATATTATCCTCATCTTCTGCATTTTCATCAAAGTTATAAGCTTTTATTGGCATAGCATCAGCAGTTGTCAGTTCGCTTACACAGGCTAGCGATAACATTTGGGCATTGTCCTGAATATTAATATCAAAACGTTGCTGTTTTTCGCTTTTTACTTTGATTAATGTTACACTGTTAATTTTGGTTGCATTCCATGCTGTACCATTTATGGTAGCCGAAACAGAGTTACCATTATCCTTCTTATCATTTTCATCACTACTGCAAGCTGTTAACAAGACTGATAACGTCAATAATCCAATGCTTAAAATTTTCTTCATGTGAGAGTTAGTTTAAATTATTTTTTTTCAAAATAAAGGCTAAAAACCCTAATAAACTTACGTAAAACCACATTCGCAACAAATAATTTCGGCAAACTGGACAGGTTTTAAAAACCTGTCCGGTTTAAATATTCAATACAAGAAATTCGAAACTTTATTTTCCTAATATAATCCACAAAACAAACCCGACAGGTTTTTGAAACCTGTCGGGTTTAAATAAAAAAACCGGATCATTTCTGACCCGGTTTTCATTATTGTTTAAATAAGAATTATTTTACTTCTTCGAATTCAACGTCTTCAACGTTATCTCCTTGAGACTGCTCTTGTTGTGGAGCTGCTTGTTGCCCTTCACCACCTTGAGCGTACATTGCTTCTGTAGCTGTTTTCCAAGCTGCATTAACATTGTCTAATCCTTTTTGGATTGCATCAAGATCTTGAGATTGGTGAGCCATTCTCAATTCAGTTAAAGCATATTCGATAGCTGTTTTTTGATCGTCTGTCAATTTATCCCCTAACTCTTTCAATTGAGATTCAGTTTGGAAGATAGTACTGTCAGCTTCGTTCAATTTCTCAGCTCTTTCTTTTGCAATTTTGTCAGCATCAGCGTTAGCTTCAGCGTCTTTTTTCATTTTTTCGATTTCTTCAGCTGTTAAACCAGAAGAAGCTTCGATACGGATATCGTGAGATTTTCCAGTTCCTTTATCAGTTGCAGAAACTTTGATGATACCATTAGCATCGATATCGAAAGTTACTTCGATTTGAGGAACTCCTCTTGGTGCTGGTGGAATACCATCTAAGTGGAAACGACCGATAGTTTTGTTATCAGCTGCCATAGCTCTTTCTCCTTGTAATACGTGGATTTCAACAGATGGTTGAGAATCAGCAGCAGTAGAGAATACTTGAGATTTTTTAGTTGGAATAGTTGTGTTAGACTCGATTAATTTAGTCAATACACCACCCATAGTTTCGATACCTAAAGAAAGAGGAGTTACGTCAAGTAACAATACATCTTTTACATCTCCAGATAAAACTCCACCTTGAATAGCTGCTCCAATAGCAACAACCTCATCAGGGTTAACACCTTTAGAAGCTTTTTTACCGAAGAATTTCTCTACTTCGTCAGCAATTCTTGGCATACGAGTAGAACCTCCAACAAGGATTACTTCGTCGATATCAGATGTAGATAAACCTGCATCTTTTAATGCTTTAGCAACTGGCTCCATAGAACGTTTTACTAAAGTATCAGATAATTGCTCAAATTTAGCTCTTGATAATTTTTTCACTAAGTGTTTTGGTCCTGAAGCAGTAGCCGTTACGTATGGCAAGTTGATTTCAGTTTCAGCAGAAGATGATAATTCAATCTTAGCTTTCTCAGCAGCTTCTTTCAAACGTTGTAATGACATTGGGTCTAAACGTAAATCAATTCCTTCTTCAGATTTGAATTCGTCAGCTAACCAGTCAATAATAACTTGGTCAAAATCATCACCACCTAAGTGAGTATCACCATTTGTAGATAATACTTCAAATACACCGTCTCCTAATTCAAGAACAGAGATATCAAAAGTACCTCCACCTAAATCGTAAACAGCAATTTTTTGATCAGTTCCTTTTTTATCTAATCCGTAAGCAAGTGCAGCAGCAGTTGGCTCATTGATGATACGCATAACTTTAAGACCAGCGATTTCACCAGCTTCTTTAGTAGCTTGACGTTGTGCATCGTTAAAGTAAGCAGGAACAGTAATAACCGCTTCAGTTACAGTTTGACCTAAATAGTCTTCAGCAGTTTTTTTCATTTTTTGAAGTGTCATTGCAGACAACTCCTGAGCAGTGTATAAACGACCGTCAATATCCACACGTGGAGTATTGTTGTCACCTTTTACAACACTGTAAGGAACTCTTTTTGCCTCTTCTTGAGTTTCAGCAAAAGTGTGTCCCATAAAACGTTTAATAGAAGCAATCGTTTTTGTAGGATTCGTTACTGCTTGTCTTTTTGCAGGATCACCTACTTTAATTTCTCCACCTTCAACAAAAGCGATGATAGATGGTGTAGTTCTTTTTCCTTCTGCGTTAGGGATAACAACTGCTTCGTTACCTTCCATTACAGAAACACAAGAGTTCGTCGTACCTAAGTCAATTCCGATTATTTTACCCATTTTTTATATATTTAATTTTTGATATACATTTTATAACTCAGGTGGCATAAGTCAATCTTTGTGCCAATATAAAAAACCAAAGTAAATTGTCAGTTTTACTATTGGCACGACAATAATCATCTGACAACATGACATTTTTAATACCTGACATACGTGGCACAATAGTTTTTTGCATGTCATTATTAACGGAATTGATCATTCATTAAGTCATAAAACAACAGTATAAAAAGCCCCGTCAAGTCTCTTATTTACAGCAAAACATGCTACATTTGAAAAATAATAGAGTCCCGTTTTAACCAAACAAAATTCAACTCTCTCTTTTTTATTGATTTTTAAGCTTTAAAGATAGCATCTTAAAAGAAGAAATTAATAATAAGCAACATTAACAAATTATAAAAAAACAAACTGATGATCGAAATTGATAAAATCGCATTAATAAAAGTCGAAAATGGTCAAATTCTAAGCACTAAATCAAGAGGAAAAAACAAATATTATATTCCGGGCGGAAAAAGAGAAGCTAACGAAACTGATGAACAAACTTTAATCAGGGAAATCCAGGAAGAACTAAGCGTTGAAATCCTACCGCAATCTATCGAATATGTTGGAACTTTCAAAGCACAATCTGACGGACATGCAGATGGAATTACCGTAAAAATGACCTGCTACAAGGCAGATTACACCGGAACACCCAAGGAAAGCAATGAAATAGCAGAAATTAAATGGTTAAATTATAAAGATCTGGACATCATTTCAGAAGTTGATAAAATTATCTTCACACATCTGAAAGAAAACGGATGGATCAATTAAACAAAAATTAAAGATGGGCGAAGAGAATTTTTTGTTTTGCAGTTTCAGAAAACCATAACAGAACCGACAAAGCATCAAAAAAAGTACAAACAATTGACAAACTGAAACATACACAATTAGCATTAATACTATTCCCATATTTAGTAAATTGCAGTACTAAAATTTCAGCACATCAATAACAATTGTAAAATATGGAAACTAAAAAAGCATATATCGCAGGAGGCTGCTTCTGGGGAATGGAAGAACTGTTCAGAACCCGTCCGGGAATTTTAAATACAGAAGTAGGTTATATTGGCGGACAAAACGAAAACCCAACTTACAGGAATCATCCCGGCCATGCTGAGGGAATAGAACTGACCTATAATCCTGAAGTTACAAACTTTAGAGAGATTCTGGACTATTTTTACCGCATTCACAATCCTACTACGATAGATCGTCAGGGCAATGATATGGGGTCCAGTTATCGTTCTGCCATTTTTTATCAAAACGAAGAGGAAAAGGCCATTGCCAAAGAGGTCATTAATCTTGTAGATACTTCAAAAAAATGGGGAGAAACCGTAGTCACTACTTTAGAGCCTTATAGTCCTTTTTGGGCTGCCGAACCGGAGCATCAGGACTATCTGCAAAAACACCCAAATGGCTACACCTGTCACTTTGAAAGATTTGAAGAGAGTTTCTTACTCTAAGTACAAACCATCTTTTATCTCCAATAAAGAAGATCATAAAAATTTCAAAACTTTATTGGAGATAGTATTGGATCAAATAGACAGGAATTAATATGACAGTAATCAAATGAATACAATAGGTTTTGGAGGAGGCTGTCATTGGTGTACCGAAGCAGTTTTTGATTATTTTGAAGGAGTAACCAATGTACGGCAGGGCTGGATAAAATCTGAAGCACCTGACGATACTTTTTCGGAAGCTGTTCTTGTTGATTTTGATTCCCGTATTATCCCGTTAGAAGTTCTCATTGAAGCACATTTGATTACACATTCCAGCACTTCAAATCACAGTATGAGAGAAAAATACCGATCTGCTATTTACTTTTTCGACATCAATGAAGCTATCCAAATTTCAGAAATACTCCAAAAACTAGATCATAAATTAAACCGAAAACACATTACCAGAATCTTACCTTTTACTGCCTTTAAAAGCAACGAAGAACAATTTCTACACTATTACGAAACCCGAAAAGAAGCTCCGTTCTGCCAGACTACTATTATTCCAAAACTGAAAAAATTACAAGAGGAGTTTGAAAAACATAAAAAAAGCAGTTAAAAATAAAGTAAAATATTCTTCAGTTTTCCAAAAGAGATATAAATATTCGTAATTTCGGTTTTTCATTAAAATTACAATTACAAAATGGCTTCATTTATTAAAGAAATCTCTTTTCGCTGGTCAGATCTTGACCCAAACTTTCACGTTCGTCACAGTGCTTATTACGATTTTGGCGCACAGCATCGTATTGAAATCCTTGAAGAACTGGGTTTAACTTTAAGAGTAATGCAAACGCAGGGTTTTGGACCTGTTTTGTTTAGAGAAGAATGTATTTTCAGAAAAGAACTAAAACTTTCTGACAAAATATTTATTCATACCAAAACCTCAAAAATGAAAGCGGATGCTTCACGCTGGTCGATCATTCATGAATTTAGAAGAGAAGACGACACACTTTGTGCTGTTATTACAGTTGACGGGGCCTGGATGGATACTAAACTTCGTAAATTAGCTTCTCCAACACCGGAAATCGCTATCGAAGCATTAAGCATCTTCCCAAAAAGTGATGATTTTGTTGGACTTTAAAGTAAAATTCAATCTGATATAAATTACAAAAATCCAAAAAGCACATTCTAACAAAAGTCGTTTTTTGGATTTTTTTTTCAAACTTAAAACCTATGATCGACTACTTAAAAGACTTTAGAATAGGGATTTTCATTGCCATTATTGCCATTGTCACAATAATTCTTGGTGCGGTTACGGATAAGGTACTTCGTTATTTTTTGTATCGCAAACAGGCCAATAAAGAATATGATGCTACCGGCTTTAAGTTCCTGAAGCACCTGATCATTACTGTAATTTATATTTTAGGGTTTGCCTTTGCGTTAATTCAGATTCCCGAATTTAAAATAATAGGTCACTCGGTTCTGGCAGGAGCCGGAGTAATCTCAATTGTTGCCGGTCTGGCTTCGCAACAAGCCTTAAGCAATATTGTAAGCGGAATATTTCTTGTTGTTTTTAAACCTTTTCGCATCAACGATAAAATTACCATCAACAATTTTGTGGGTACTGTAGAAGATATCAATCTAAGACAAGTGGTCCTGAAAGATGCCGAAAACAACCGGATTATCATTCCAAATTCAGTAATCAGCGCCCAGATTATTGTCAACACCAACATGCATGATAGCAAATGTTGTAAAATCATCGAAATCGGCATTGGCTACCAGTCTGATATTGAAAAGGCCTTAGAAATCATGCAGGACGAAATTGCCAAACATCCGTTTTTTATCGATACCCGAACTGCCGAAAGCAAAAAACAAAACACACCTCTGGTTGTAGCTCGTGTAGTAGCACTGGCAGACTCAAGCGTAACCTTAAAAGCATGGGCATGGGCAAAAAACTCTACAGATGGCTTTATCCTCTATTGTGATTTGCTCCAAAGCATTAAAAAACGTTTTGATGAAAATAATATTGATATTCCTTATCCACAGCAGGTAATAACACTCAAAAAGTAATTTACTCTCCAGATTATTTCATGCTGCAGTTCAGAACTTTTTTATTGAAACTTCAGCCCAAAATTAACTTTATCAAAAGTAGTACTGCAGGAAACCGCAAAGCGCCCCACGTTAACCGTTCCGAAAATTCCCTCTTCTCCATGGCCGGAATAAAATCCTCCTGCCGAAAAACGAGTATTCTGATACTTCAGTGCAATGTCATTGACCCTGCTGTTTAATTGCCCGAAAACAATGAGATTGGGAATAATTTCATAACTCGCAAAGACTTTTGGAGCCAGTTTTTTATAATAGTCAAACCCTTCATCACTACCATTATGAATGCTGGAGGAATGCAAATTTGCCAGGCTACCCCCAATAAAAGTATTCTCATCAAAATGCCAGGATACACTAAAACCTGTAAAGGTTCCGTCATATCCGCTTCGGGATTCTACATAACCCACAGAGATTGTTGCACGAAACTTATCACACATCTTACCAATATAACCAACGTAGGTTCGGTCTAATTCAGATTTATTAATACCCGCCCCAAAAATAATATCATCCTCACACATGGTAAGCGCATACTGAAAATAAGCAGAATACTGATTTTTATTTCCCGCAACAACACTTCTCCCCTTGTCCAGATCAATATTTGGCGAAATCACAGTCGAATTTATCACAGCAAAATCAAATGTATTCATTTCCTGCGCAAATATGGGGGAAGCAATTAGGAACAAAAGTAGTACTGCTTTCATGATGTCAAATTTTAGGTGCAACATTCTTTTACTAAATTACTGACAAAATGATATGCTGAAAAAGAAACTCTACAAAGTGATAAAATACTCGTTAAAATACAATATATTAAGAAAAATAGGAAAATTATATCCCCTCCTATTTATTATTTATTGCATTTTCAATTCCATTTTAAGATCATAAATTGTATTTTTGAATCAACAACAAAAATTAACCACGTCAGTTATGCTAACTCCCTTTTTACAAGTTTTCGGAAGAGAAAACAGAAGTACCTTACTGCACAACTCAGAGAAAACAAATAAAAAACATCATAATTATTCTTTCTAATTCACATCATTTAAAATTAAAATATATGTTTACAATAGAACAAATCAAAGAAGCACATGCTAAAGTACAAACCGGTGCTGACTTCCCTAATTATATTCAGGACTTAATCATTTTAGGCGTAAAAGGCTATGATACTTTCGTGCATGACGGACATGTGGAATACTACGGAGTAAACAATTATCATGTAACGGCTGACGAAAAATACGACGAGATAAAAGTAGAATCAGTTCCGAACAAAGAACGTTTTATCGAATTTTTAGTGATGCATCAGGATGGTCAGACCGATTACCTTACTTTTTGTCGCCACGCTGCGCAATGTGGAATAGCCAAATGGAGAGTCGATATTATAGAAATGACCTGTACTTATTTTGACAAAGACGAAAATGAAATCCTAATCGAGAAAATTCCAGGTTAACCTTTTAACTCTAAAAATAAAACGATCCAAAGAATCCTATTTAATGAAAAATACAATCGCCGTAGTGGGTCTCACACTATTACTATTTGCCTGCAATTCAAAACAATCAGAAGATAAAATAAACACGTCCAGCATTACTAAAAAAGAAAGTACACATACAAAAACTTCAGAAAATAAGTCTGTTGGTTCTCCAAACTATGAGATCTCAACATACGACAATCCTGAATTTACATCCCGAATAACAGAGCACAAAAGGGACTTAAAGCAATTTTCAGAAAAAAAACTTTTTTTAGTTATTCATGATAAATGGATTCAAAAACTAAACAAAGAACAACAGGTTTTTTTTAGCGAAAATCCTAATTACGAATTACTTTCTATGGCCAAAGGAAATCTATTTCAGGAAGACAGTAATGATTTTGTTTTTATAGTTTACGACAAAAAGAAGGTGAAAATTTCGATTTTACTCTATAACAGCCTAACTTCTGAATATGCTGAATTATACAAAGACATAAAGGTCCAAAATGGCTTCGCTGACACCAATCCTGATGCTGGTTTTTTCAGAACACTTGACTATCAATTTGCAGATGAATTTTTATTTTACAATGAAGACGCTCTTAAAGAACATCCCGATAATTATTTAGAAACCTATGTTGCGGCTAAAATTACCGACCTGTCAAAAGACGAGGATTTCGCATTAGACCATGGATCCTTTGCAAAAAACGTTTCGAGAACCAATCTGTCAAATACCCTTTGTCTTGCTACAAGCTCTGTTTATAGTAATTGGGATTGCTTGCGATATGATAAAACAAACCATACTTTTTTAGTTTTTTATACACAGGCCTTTGCAGACTAAATACGCCGATTTTGTATAAGAATTCTAAAAAATAAACTTTTTTAAGATGGCAACTAAACTTTCACCGATCCTAAGCCCTAAAGAATTAGTACAACGCTCTAATTCACCTGAAATTATTCTCATTGACGCCAGAGCCGGAGTAAACGCAGAAGAAAATTATCGCAGTGAACATCTTAAAGGAGCACGTTATATCGATTTGAACAAGGACCTGGCAACCGTAGCGACCGATCCTTCAAACGGCGGAAGACATCCCTTACCTTCCATAGAGAAATTTTCTGAGGTACTTTCTAAAGCAGGAATTTCACCCGAAAGTCATGTCGTAATTTATGATGATAAAAACGGATCAAACGCAGCAGCTCGCTTTTGGTGGATGCTTCGGGCGATAGGACATGAAAAAGTTCAGGTTTTAAATGGTGGTTTACACGAAGCTGTAAAAGCAGGTTTTCCAGCAAATGCTGAAATCGAAACTTTTAAACCGACTGAAAGATATCCTATTTCAAAATGGACTTTAAAAACTGCTGACATTGAAGAAGTCGAAAAAGCCCGAAATAACAACGAAAACATTGTAATTGATGTAAGAGACAAAAATCGATTTGACGGTCTGACAGAACCTCTAGATTTGATTGCAGGACATATTCCGGGTGCGATTAATGTTCCGTTTAGTGAAAATTTAGACGCAAACGGTTTTTACCATTCTCCTGAAATCTTAAAGGAGAAATATTCCCAAATCATCGGTGATAAAAAAACAGAAGATATTATCGTTCATTGCGGTTCAGGAGTCACCGCCTGTCATACTTTACTGGCTATGGATTATGCTGGAATACCCATCCCTAAACTATATGTAGGTTCCTGGAGCGAATGGTCTCGTAACAATCGTGAAATGGCTACTAAACCAATTGAATAATTACTTTAAGATACAGAAATGCAGCATTGGGACATACTTTTATCAAATCAGGTCAATAAAAAAGCTTTTATAGACACTTTACTTTTAGGGGAAGCCAAAGGAGAATTAGCCCTTTTTAACACTCAAAAAGGTATTTTGTTCTCAGACATCGCTATCGAGAAATTCATTGAAAAAGAATACCAATACGATACTATTGAAGCAGCTCCTGAATCACACAGACAGCTAAGAACTTTTTCTTCGGGCGAACGTAAGAAAGAGTTTCTCAAATATTGCATCAATCAAAATCCTGATTTTATCATTTTTGATAATCCCTTTGATCATTTAGATCTGGCCTCACGTGCTGCTTTAGCAAAATCTCTGGAAAGATTAACCGATAACATTGCAATCATTCAATTGGTCAATCGCGTAGCAGATGTACTTGATTTCGTTCCGAATAAAGCATCGATTAAAGACAATTCTTTTGAACTGCATCCTATTTCAAAAAACGAAAAACATTTTAAAACTTTAAACACAGCAGCAATTCCCAAAGCGATTGAACCGCACTCTTTTCACGAAAGTGTTTTAATCAAAATGGATAAAGTCTCCGTAAGTTACGAGGAAAGAAAAATTGTCGATAACATCTCATGGACGATTAAACAAGGTGAATTCTGGCAACTGGTTGGTCCCAACGGTTCAGGAAAGAGCACCCTCTTGTCTCTAATCACGGGCGATAATCCAAAGGGATTCGGTCAGGATTTGTATCTATTTGGAAGAAAAAAAGGAAGTGGCGAAAGTGTTTGGGACATTAAAAAGCAAATTGGAATTTTCGCAACTTCTATGACTGACCTGTTTCAAAAGGGACATACTCTGGAAGAAATGATTCTTTCCGGTTTTTTTGATTCCATCGGATTGTATATTGACCCCACTACTTTACAAAAACAAACAGTAGCACAATGGCTCGAAGTAATTGAAATGAGCCACTTACGAAAAAAACGCTTCATTGACCTTTCTATAGGACAGCAAAGAGTCGCTTTAATTGTCAGAGCCGTTCTAAAACATCCTCCGTTATTGATTCTCGATGAACCTGTCGAAGGTCTTGACGATGAAAATGTTGACTTGGTCATTCAATTGATCAACACCATCAAACAAGAAACAAATGTTAGCATACTGTACGTTTCACATCGTATAGAAAATGGCCTCGCTCCTACCTCAGTATTTGAACTTTTGCCAACTCCAACCGGATCTATCGGTAAAATCAAATACCATTCAGAGTTAAATTAAAAACAAAAATGAAAATTAAATATCTTACTTTTCTAGCATCCACAATACTACTGATTTCCTGTTCAGGTACTATTTCGACTGCGAAAAAAGAATATCAAATCACAAAAACTGCCGCGTTAAAATCCGATTGGAATTTTAATCCCAATGAATGGAGACTCCAAAACGATACCTTAACCGGAAACGGAGGTCCAATGCATTGGGGCGTGATCGAATCCAAAAAGAAACTTCCAAAAAACTACGAAATCGACTTTAAAGTTAACATCGTCAAAGAATCTTTGTTTGAAGTCATGCTTCATATCCATCGGGAAAATTACATTCGGGCTTATCTGTACACAATTGATAAAAATATCATTATCGGAAGAGGTGTTTATCATAAAAACAATGATGAATATGGCAAACGCGGCGGTCCATCCCTATTTAAGAAACCAATGCAACTGGAAAACAACAAATGGTATACGGTGAAAATCAGAGTTTCAAACAATCAGTTGTACTTTGCTGTCAACAATCAAACGTTCTTAGAGTGTTCCGTCGAAAAAAGCAATCTAAATCAGCAAGGCCAACTAGGTTTCATAACCAACGGACAAGCCAAAATAACCGATTTAACGATTAAAACAATTCCATAAAAAAAGCTCCATTAGGAGCTTTCTTTTTATAATAAATTATCTAATTTTCTAATCGACAAATTATCCAATTAATTTTCTTCATCATCTACATTGTGCGATTTCACATAATTACGCCATTTCTCGATACAATCCTGAAAATCCTGAGGCAGTTCCGTATCAAAACGCATCATTTCACCTGTATTTGGATGTACAAAACCAAGTGTTTTAGCATGCAGCGCCTGACGTGGTAATGCTTTAAAACAGTTTTCGATAAACTGTTTGTATTTGGTAAATGTAGTTCCTTTTAAAATTAAATGACCTCCGTAACGTTCATCATTAAACAACGGATGCCCAATATGCTTCATATGAGCACGAATCTGGTGTGTTCTTCCGGTTTCCAGTTTACAGGAAATCAAAGTCACATAACCAAAACGTTCCAGTACTTTATAATGCGTAATGGCAGGCTTTCCTATTTCAGGATCTGCGAAAACAGCCATTTGCATGCGGTCTTTTAAATGTCTGGCAAGGTTTCCTTCTATCGTTCCGAATTCTTCCGCTACATTCCCCCAAACAAGAGCAATATACTCGCGTTCTGAGGTTTTGGCTTCAAATTGTTTGGCCAAATGTGTCATTGCCGCTTCGGTTTTTGCCACTACCAAAAGTCCGGACGTATCCTTATCAATTCGGTGTACCAAGCCCGGGCGTTCACTACTGTTCATTGGCAAATTATCAAAATGATGTGCCAGCGCATTCACTAGTGTTCCGGTATAATTCCCGTGCCCCGGATGCACCACCATTCCCGGCTCTTTGTTGATTAACAACAAAGCATCGTCTTCATATACAATGTTCAACGGAATATCTTCCGGCAAAACATGGTTTTCAAAAGGAGGATGCGACAACATCACCGTCACCACATCAAACGGTTTTACTTTATAATTTGATTTAACCGGAATATCATTCACAAAAATGTTTCCTTCAGTAGCGGCGTTCTGAATTTTATTTCGTGTCGCATTCTGAATCAAATTCATTAAATATTTGTCAATACGCAAAAGCGCCTGACCTTTAGGGACTTCAAATCTGAAGTGTTCGAACAATTCGTCTTCCAGATCTAAATTTTCAGTATTATTGCTCATCATTAGTTTTTTCAGTAGTTGGCGCAGCTACACTGTCTACAGCCTGCCCTTCATCTTCATAAGTTGCTTTTCCATCTCCTAAAACCAAGTCAATTTTAGAAGCTTTCAACACGCGATCTCCTACTTTTAAGTTTCTTCCTTTATAACGCATCTCCAAAACCATATCTTTCCCTAAGTTTGGAATATAAGTAATAGTTCCTGCTTCAAGCCCTAAAGCTTTTAGCGTTGGAACCGCCTCACGATAAGTTTTCTCAATTAAATCAGGTATTTTAACCGATGAGAATCCTGATGCATTAATTTTAATATATATTTTTCTTCCCACTTTTACTTTTGTTCCTGGCAGAGGATCCTGCTCAACAACACTGTATTTTGGGAATTCACTTCGATAATCAACGCTGTCCAAAAGTACATAATCCAGGTCCAGTTCATCCAGTTTTGACTCTACTTGCTCCTCAGTCAGTTTAGCTAAATTCGGAACAGTAACCTCATTACCATGATCAGTTGTAAAAGTCAACCAATGCATAAACAAATAGCCTAAAACGGCAATTATAGCAGCCGCACTTAATACTTGCACAAAAAATACCCGGCTCGTTAAATACTTACGTAAACTCATAAATTTATTTTTATTAGTCGCAAAGATAAAGCTATTTCGTTTCAAAAAAAATGATAATTTTGTTTTAGACAAGAAAGTCGTTTGATTGCCATTCTTATGGAAAATAAAGCGCTTTGCAATTTTAATTTTTAGAAGCTCTTTCCTGCTGTCCGCTGTATCTTTTGCGTCCGCTATCGCGTACACAAAAGGATGCCGCTCCCATCAGGGCTAGGGTTTTAGGTTCTGCCACTGGTGTCAAACTAAGTAGAGTCGAAGTTCAACAAACAGGGCTTCGACTCCGCTCAGCCCGACAAACAAACGAACAAAACAAACTGTCAGACTGAGCGAAGTCGAAGTTCAGCCCGACAAACAAACGAATAAAACAAACTGTCAGACTGAGCGAAGTCGAAGTTCAGCCCGACAAAAAACAACGATTAAACAAATACACAAATAAACGGTTAAACACATAAACATCACAAAATGAAAAACATAGCCATTATCATGGGCGGGTATTCAAGCGAATATAAAATTTCGTTAATCAGCGGAAACGTGGTACATCAATATCTTGACAAAACAAAATACAACGGATTCCGTATTCATATTTTCAAAGAAAAATGGGTTTATGTAGACGAAAACAACGCCGAATTTACCATTGATAAAAACGATTTTTCAGTAACCGTAAACGATCAAAAAATTACTTTCGACTGTGTTTTCAATGCCATTCACGGAACTCCGGGCGAAGACGGTTTAATGCAGGCTTATTTTGAGTTACTAGGGATTCCACAATCTTCCTGCGACTACTATCAGGCTGCATTAACCTTCAATAAACGTGATTTATTATCGGTTTTAAAACCATACGGAATCAAAACGGCAATTTCGTATTACCTAAATAAAGGCGATGTAATCCATACTGACGAAATCGTTAAGAAAGTAGGTTTACCATGTTTTGTTAAACCAAACAAAGCAGGTTCCAGCTTCGGAATTTCAAAAGTAAAAACAGAGGCCGAACTTCCAATTGCAATCGAAGTAGCATACAAAGAAGACAACGAAATCATCATCGAAAGTTTCCTTGACGGAACCGAAGTTTCAGTAGGAGTAATCAATTATCAGGGAGAAATTAAAGTTTTACCTATTACCGAAATTGTATCTGATAATGACTTCTTCGATTACGAGGCCAAATACGAAGGAAAATCACAGGAAATTACTCCTGCCCGAATTTCTGACGAATTAACTCAAAAAGTAAGCGAAACAGCAAAACGTGCCTACGAAGTCTTAAAAATGAAAGGTTTCTCCAGAAGCGAATTCATTATTGTAGACAACGAACCTTATATGCTCGAAATGAATACCATTCCGGGTTTAACCACCGAAAGTTTGATTCCACAGCAAGCCCACGCAGCAGGAATTTCACTGGAAGATTTATTTACCAATGCGATTGAGTTAGCTTTAAAATAGTCACAAAGAAGCAAAGGTACAAAGGTACAAAGGTTTACTTGCTACTTCAATTAATGAAGTTTTTTTAATCAAAAGACAAAGCCTCTGATCCTTTGCACCTTTGAATCTATGCCCCTCAAAAACAAAAAAAATGCGAAAAGCCCTATTCCCCGGATCATTTGACCCCATTACACTGGGACACGAAGACATCATCAAAAGAGGAATTCCTTTATTTGATGAAATCGTTATTGCCATTGGTGTCAACGCCGAAAAAAAATACATGTTTTCACTCGAAGAAAGAAAACGTTTTATAGAAGAAACTTTTAAAGATGAACCAAAAGTTTCAGTGATCACTTATGAAGGATTAACCATTGATCTGGCCAAAAAACTTAAAGCTAATTTCATCCTGAGAGGCTTACGCAATCCTGCCGATTTTGAATTCGAAAAAGCGATTGCACACACCAACAGGAAATTGTCTAAAATAGAAACCGTATTTCTACTAACAGCTGCAAGTACATCATTTATTAGTTCAAGCATAGTACGTGATGTATTACGTCATGGCGGAGAATATGAAATGCTGGTTCCGGATGCGGTTAGGGTGAAGAAATAAAACAACAATGTATTCAGTCTAAAATATTTCAAATGGTCGGTGAAAATATTCGTGGAAACTCAAAAATATATGCGGTAACAAAAAGGTTATTAGAAAACCAGGGAGACAGACCAAATGCCAATATTTATATTTGTGAAGATGAAAAAAATGTCAAATACATTTTAAAACACTTTTACAGCAAAACACCCGTATCATTTATAGGATATAGCAAACACAACCATTATGGACGCAGAAGAGATGGAAGTCACAGAGTTTTTAATGAAATTCAGAAAAAAAACAGCCAATATCCATTTTTACTAAAACATATTGAGCGAATAAAACATAAAAATAAATGGCTAATAATTTTAGAATACATTGAAGGAAGTACTTTATCTGAATTTGTTAAAATAAATCATTCCAAAGATTTCAATAAAGTAAACAATGCCATTGAACAATTCGGTCTGGAACTAAAAAATTGGCATTCATCAGAATTTGCGCATGGTGATCCACACTTAGATAATGTAATGATATCTGACAAAAATGATGACAATTATATCATTAAATTAATTGATTACGGGCAGTTACATCATCCAGATTTTCACTACTGCAAAAAAGTAAACTGCTACAAAGACAAGAATAAAAGAATAAATGAAGATCTCAAAAACACAAACAATAAGTTAGGAAATGGTTTTTTAAAAGGCTTGATAGATTTGGAAAACGCCCTTAATATTCCAAATCAATTATCATCGATTTTTAAAAAAGCATATTACTGACCTCTTCATTTGAATCAACTTTTATCGTACAAAACACAAACTTGTTACTTATCTTAATTATAAGTAATTTCGCCTTTTTAAAACAAACAATAAATAATGAGCATCGAAAGAGAATTAAACAAACGCAGCGGATCTAAATGCGAGCTTTGCGGAGCGGAGGAAAACCTAAAAGTATACCAGGTACTGCCAACTCAAAAAGGCGGAATTGATGAAGCTATATTTGCCTGCAATACCTGTATAGACCAAATTGAAAATCCGGATAATGTTGATTTAAACCACTGGAGATGTCTTAATGACAGTATGTGGAATGAAAACGTTGCCGTACAGGTTGTAGCCTGGAGAATGTTAAGCCGTATGCGTGCTGCAGGTTGGCCACAGGAATTACTGGATATGATGTATTTAGACGAAGATACGCTGGCATGGGCCAGCGCCACTGGCGAAGGTGAAGACGACGAAAATAAAATCGTTCATCGTGACAGTAACGGTGTAATTTTAGAACACGGAGATTCAGTAGTTTTAATTAAAGATCTTAAAGTAAAAGGATCGAGCATGGTGGCCAAACAAGGAACTGCTGTACGTAACATCCGTTTAGACCATGAAAACGCCGAATACATTGAAGGAAAAGTTGACGGTCAGCAAATCGTGATTATTACCCAATACGTGAAGAAAATATAGTTTTTTTTGAGGTTCTAAGCTGCTGAGTCGTTAAGGTACTAAGTTTTTTACTTTTACTCTCAAAGCCACAACTGAAACTTGAAACCTTAAACAAATATAATTTTAGGAACAGAGGTTCAGAGTTACAAAGGGACAAAGCTCTTTTGAGGTACTAAGGTTCTAAGATGCTGAGTTGCTAAGTTTTTTTAGCTTTTACTCTCAAAGCCATAACTTGAAACTTGAAACTTGAAACAAAAATAACCTGAAACCTGAAAACAAAAAAAAAGGCTATTCAAAATCTGAATAGCCTTTTTTAGTGATTTACAATTAAACCTATTTTTGGAATAATTTATTGATCTGATCTTTTACAAATGGCTCAGAAACACTGCTTGTTGCAGCAGCAGCCTCTTTTGAAGAAACCATGAACTGAACCGTAGCTTTTTCCGGAACAACACTTCCTGTGTAGTGCAACCAGATATAGTTATTCGGTAATTCTAATTTAATATCATACAAAGGGCTTGCCGTGAAACCATTCATGATAATGTTGTAAAGACTCGCGTAATCATTGTTAACATTCTTAAATGTAAATTTTCTTAGACTT
Source organism: Flavobacterium sp. WG21 (assembly GCF_000335775.1). NCBI lineage: Bacteria > Pseudomonadati > Bacteroidota > Flavobacteriia > Flavobacteriales > Flavobacteriaceae > Flavobacterium > Flavobacterium sp. WG21. The sequence goes on along the minus strand of NZ_AMYW01000011.1, from coordinate 51,598 downwards.
GATGATTCATCATCGTTTTGTATACTGGTATAATACACCGTATACTCATCTCCAATTTTCTGAATGTAATTGTTATTTACTTTTCCTAATTTTTCAACCGGTACAGTTTCAATAACTTTAATTTGTGCAAAAGACACAACACTAAACAACAAAATAGCAATCGTAATAATTCTTTTCATAATTAATTTGGGGTTTATTATTTACGGGCACAAGAAACGCAGAAAATATGATAAATTAAAGCCTTCGTCCTTATTTTTTATTCCCCTGTAATCTCCCTTAACAAGACATCTTTAAAGAACAATAAAACCACAAATCAAAACACTGAAAAACAGCTAATTAAAAACTAAAACACCTCAAAAACAGGATTAAAAACACTCAAAGTCCTTATTGATTTACGGTAATTTCAGACTCAAAACTTCATTTAAATTCTGAACTCTTACAAAGATTCCCATAAAAAACATCTGCCAAAAAAGATAGAGCCGGAAAGATTACCTCTCCTCCTCTTTCTTGACCACTTTGCGGGCAACTTCAATTTTGAATTTCTTGCCCTTCATTTTTTCGTCTTTAATATTTTTAAGCAAATCTTTTACCTTATTGTATTTAACAGCAGCAAACGATACAAAATCCTTTACTTCAATAAGCCCCAAATCTCCTTTTTCAAGTTTTCCTTTTTGAGAAAAGAAACCAACAATATCTATTTTATTCAATTTGGTTTTCTTTCCGCCGCTAATATAAATGGTTTGAAATTGAGGTGGTTTTGGCAAAACTGTAGTGCTGGCAACCTCTAAAACCTCCATTCCGTAATCAATATAATCCAGTTGCTTTTCACTTTCGTGAACAATAATATAGGCTGTTCCTGAAGCCTGCATACGTGCCGTACGACCATTTCGGTGCGTGAATTCATCTTCTTTTAAAGGTAAATGATAATGAATAACGTGTTTCATTTCCGGAATATCCAATCCACGTGCGGCCAAATCGGTAGTAATCAGATAACTCATACTTCCGTTTCTAAACTGAATCAGTGCACGCTCACGTTCCTCCTGATCCATTCCGCCATGATAATAGGTAGCATAAATTCCTTTTTCGTTTAAAGTATCACTAATGCGTTCTGCTGCATCACGATGATTACAGAAAATAATAGCGGACTGTGATTTCAATGAACAGATCAAATTGAACAAACTGTCCAGTTTATCCTTAGCGGGTGAAACCACCATTTTCATCGAAAGATTTGTTTTTTCTTCCTCTTCCGGAATAAAATCCAAAACAGTTGGATTGACTACTCTGGTATATCTTGGAATCTCAATATCAGAAGTCGCTGAAACCAAAACACGTTTGTTCAGTTTCGTTAACTTTCCAATAATATATGACATTTGCTCATGAAAACCAAGCTGCAAAGACTTATCAAACTCATCCAGAACCAAAGTCTGAATTTTATCGGTGCGGAAAGTATCCCGGTCAATATGATCGGCAATTCTACCCGGAGTTCCAATCAAAACTGCCGGAGGATTGCTTAAATTTTTAATCTCAGTATCAATAGAGTGACCTCCGTAGCAAATATTTACTTTATAGGAAGTCCCCATTTTCTTCCAAACCTGCTCAATCTGCAAACCTAATTCACGGGAAGGCACTAAAATTAAACATTGAACCGAAAGAATTTCAGGCTGTAACAACTCTAAAATAGGCAGTAAAAAAGCTAGTGTTTTTCCTGATCCTGTTGGAGAAAGCAGTAAAACATTATTATCGTTCAAAATAGCATCCTGCGCTACCTCTTGCATTTCATTTAGACTCTCAATTCCTAAATTCGAAAGTATATTGTTGGAATGGTGTTTTTTATTCATTTTGCAAAAGTAGTCAAAATACTTTTTTGTTTCAGGTTTTGTTTGTTTCGGGTTTCAGATCTCAACTATTTGACAATTTAACCGCAAAGTACGTTAAGATTTTTTTAATTTAGAAAGCGTTGACAAGGGCAATGAACGCAAAGCTTTGCGTTCATTGCCCTTGTATAAACCATGCTTTACAAAACTTAGCGTACTTTGCGGTTAAAAAAATTAATCCATTACTGTTCTATTTCCTTTAAGATCAACTTAAAATCTTCAATTTCAGTTGCGGTTAATGGTTTTAGCGGGCTTCTTAAAAAACCACCCTCTATTCCCTGAATTTCCAAACCTGCCTTGATTGCTCGTGGCAAACCTTTGTTAACGATAAACTTTAAAAGATTCAATTGTTTGTAAAATACTTTTTGCGCAGCCTCTAAATCATTGTTCTCAATCGCATGATACAAATCCAGATTCAATTTCGGAATTAAATTGGGCGCAGCCGTACACCAGCCTGTAGCTCCTGCAGAAAATGCAGCCAATGCCAACGGATTTGAGCCGTTAAAAAAAGCAACATCATCGCCCAATTCCCGCTTTAAATAATGCATTCTCTGAACATCTCCGGTACTTTCTTTTATCATCGTGACATTAGCAATCTCAAGAAGTCTTTTTAATAAAGCGGGCGACATATCTACTCCCCCCGTTGCAGGGTTATTGTAAGCCATTATCGGAATCGAAATTTGCTTCGCTACTGCATCAAAATGCTGAACAATTTCATCATCTGTAAGCTTCCAGTAACTCATCGGGATAATCATTACGGCAGCGGCACCTGATTTTTCGGCAAATTTAGCATGATAAATGGTTTTCTCTGTCGTCAGGTTTGATACGCCAACCAAAACCGGAACTCTGCCACTAACCTGTTCGATTGTTGCCACAGTAATAGCTTCTTTTTCCTCATCTGACAAATAAGGCATAACTCCGGTACTTCCAAGCGGGGCGACAGCGTGACAACCGGAAACAATTAAACGTTCCAGTAGTTTTTTATATAAAGCAATATCTACTTTTTCATTTTGATCAAATGGAGTAATCGGATAAGCAATAATGCCCTTGAATAGATTGTTTTTCATGTTTTTCAATTGTTTTAAATTAAAGATCCCTGCCTTCTTCTTCTCTTAATGCCACACCTAAATTCTGAAGCTGCGGTGCATTCTCGCAAGCAATATATTTCGCCGATGCTTCACTGCTTAAATTTTGATGCCTGTGCCAAGCCCAACTCGGAATGTAAACAGCATCGCCTGCTTTCCACTCTACTTTTATATCCTCAATCTCGGTATACCCATGCCCTTCAATTACATAAATAACGGTTTCATACGTATGACGATGTCTGTTTGTCAATTGATCCGGTAATAAACCGCCAATGGTCATACTCACGTTTTTACTTGGAAGATCTACAAAGAAAACCGGATGTTTTCGCTCGGTAGAAAATTGATTGTGAACTCCGGCTTGCTCTACATTTTTGTGAATTAATTTTTCAGGCATCACAAAAGTGGGTCTGGCAAAAGTTTCGTGAAAATCTTTTGAAGAAAATTGTTTTTTAGTTTCCATAACTTTAATAATTATTGTGTTTTGCATTATTGCTCCACAAAATTATCTTAACTTTGGACTACTCAACTGATACAGTTTTAACATAAACAAATAGTCCAGATGTTACGACCTTGGCAATTAGAAATTCAACTCAACACAAATGATGCAAAAGCCATTTATCTACAAATCGCTGATGCAATCATCGAAGCCATTCAAACCGGAATGCTCAACAGCGGTAATGCACTGCCCGGCAGCCGGCAGCTTGCAGGCTTGCTAAAAGTGAACCGAAATACTGTTATTGAAGCTTTAGACGTCTTAATTGCCGAAGGCTGGCTCATTACATTGGAAAGGAAAGGAACTTTCGTAGCCGATATTCTGCCATTGGCTTCCAAAAACATCGATCAAAAGCAAAAACCAAATTATACTGAGGAACAAAAACAGCCTCTTATTGTTTTTGATGATGGAATCCCCGATAGTCGAATTGCACCAATGAACGAACTCGCCAGAGCTTACCGACAGATTTTTAATCGCAAATCGCGTTGGCAGATCATGGGATACAGTACCGAGTACGGAAATCTGGAATTTCGAAAAGCCATTGTGCAGATGCTCAATTTTAAAAGAGGAATGAATGTCACTCCGGACCAAATTTGCATCACACGTGGAAGCCAGATGGCAATGTACCTAACCTCCAACTGTTTACTATCAAAAGACGATTACGTAATGGTCGAAAACCCGGGGTATCAGGCCGCTTGGGAAACATTTCAAAGCAGTGGAGCTAAATTACTGCCAATAAATGTCGACAAAGACGGCTTGCTGATTGATGAGGTCGAAGCTTATCTGACAAAATTCAACAACATAAAAGCCATATACGTAACACCGCATCATCAATTTCCAACTACGGTTACCCTGAGTCTCAAACGAAGATTAAAACTCATCCAATTGTCCAATCAATACGGTTTTACCATTATCGAAGACGATTACGATCATGAATTTCATTTCGGACAAAGACCTATTCTTCCTATTTCAAGTTACAGCAATGCCAAAAACACGGTTTATATTGGAACACTGAGCAAAATTGTTGCACCTGCCTTACGAATCGGATATTTGGTAAGTGATCGTGAAACCATTTTAAAAGTGGGTAAACACCGAAAAATAATTGATGTACAAGGTGACAACATTATGGAAGAAGCCGTTTTACAGCTCATAAACGAAGGCGAGATTAAAAGACATCTCAAACGAACAACCCTTATTTACAAAGCAAAACGCGACTATTTTGAAACGATTTGCAACAAATACCTCAAAGACAAAACCACTTTTACCAAACCCGAAGGAGGCCTGGCATTTTGGATAGTTCCTAACTCGCCAGTTGATATTTCTCAAATTGCGGACAAACTACTCTTAAAAGGGATCAAAATAATAACACCCGAGAAATTCAGTTTTAACAAACCTGTGCAAGGATTTAGGCTTGGTTATGCCTCATTAACCGAGAAACAAATCGAAGACGGAATCGTCGAGCTTGCTAAGCTGTTGTGAGTTTTGTTTGTTTCAGGTTTCAGGTTTCGAATGAAGGTAAAAGATTAACCGCAAAGAACGCTAAGTTTTTTACTATCTGGGATTTTATAAAAACGCTAAGTTACCAAAGCTTTGTGATAGACTTTGCGAACTTTGCGTAAACCTTTGCGTCTTTGCGGTAAAGTCTGCGCAAAGTTTAATCACATTTCTATATGAAACCTGAAACTTGAAACCTGAAACTCGAAACAAAAAACCTATATTTGATTCTTGCTAACAAAACCAAAACCATGAAACTTTTTACATTTCTCTTTTCACTTTTCACTCTAACCCTTTTCGCTCAAAACAATAAAAAATACGAAACTTTCTTTGAAAAAGGAAATGGAAATCAGTCCGCTTCGTATCAGGAAACAATTCAGTATTACCAACTTTTAGCACGTGATTTTGCGACGATTCAAATTAAAGAAATGGGGCTAACTGATTCCGGTGAGCCATTACACATGATCACTTACAATCCTGACAAAGAGTTTGATTTTGAGAAAATTCAAAAGAACAAAGCAGTGCTTTTCATCAATAATGGCATTCATGCCGGAGAACCTGACGGAATCGATGCCACCATGCAATTCTACAGAGATCTGGCAACAGGAAAGATAAAAGCTCCTAAAAACACTGTTTTGGTTACGATTCCGGTTTACAATATTGGCGGCGCTTTGAACCGAAATTCGACCACAAGAGCCAATCAGGATGGTCCTGAAATTTATGGTTTCAGAGGAAATGCCCGCAACTACGACCTCAATCGTGATTTGATGAAATCTGATACGCGAAACACCAAGAGCTTTGTAGAAATTTTTCAGAAAATAAATCCCGACGTTTTTATTGACAATCACGTGAGTAACGGTTCTGATTATCAATACAAATTAACCTATATCATGACACAGCACAACAAACTGGGAACCGTGTTGGGTGATTTTATGAATAGCGAAATGATGCCGGCTCTGGTCAAAGATCTACAACAAAAGAAAATTGAAACAACACCATACGTAGATTCATTTAAAGATACTCCCGACAAAGGTTTTGGTCAGTTTGTCGATAGTCCACGATATACAACGGGTTATACTTCACTATTCAACACCATTGGTTTTGTCGTTGAAACACACATGCTGAAAAAATATGCCGAACGTGTAAAAATGACTTACGAATACACCAAATCGACTTTAGATTATACCGATGCCAATTACCAAAAAATCAAGGAACTCCGGGTAAAAAATCTGGAACAATATCAAGCTAAGAAAAACTATACTCTAAAATGGGAGCTGGACAGTACAAAAGCCACCACCTTTTCGTTCTTGGGTTATGAAGCAGCTTACAAAAAAAGCGAGGCAACAACCGGAGATCGCTTGTACTACGATCGAAGCAAACCGTATAAAAAAGAGGTTCCTTATATCAAAGAATTCAAATCAGTAAAAGAGGTTGTTATACCTTCTGCTTATATCATTCCGCGTGGTTACTGGAACATTATTGACCTTTTAAAGAACAATAATATTTCGTTTACCCAACTCAAAAACGACACCATCATTGATGTGGAAAGCTACAAAATTGCCGATTTTAAAACCGTTCCATCCGCTTACGAAGGGCACTATTTACACCGAAATACAACGGTAACTTCTAAAATCGTTAAAATGGCTTTCGCCAAAGGAGATTACATCATTCCAACCAATCAAAAAGGTGTAAAATATATCCTGGAAGCCTTTGAACCCGAAGGAGTTGATTCGTTTTTTAATTGGAATTTCTTTGATACTATTTTACAACAAAAAGAACACTATTCCAGTTATATTTTTGAAGATACCGCTGCTAAACTCCTAAAAGAAAACACAACTTTAAAAGCCGAACTGGAAAACAAAAAACAAACTGATCCGGAATTTGCTAAAAATCCGGAGGCACAGTTAGACTGGATTTATAAACATTCTGCCTATTATGAAAAGGCGCATTTGCAGTATCCTGTTTATCGAATACTGTGATATTTAACCGCAAAGAACCCTAAGTTTTTTCTATGAGTTGAGAAAACGTTAAGATCGCAAAGCTTTGAGTTCACGCTAACAAAAACATAGAATCAAAAGCACTAAAAAAGCCTAATAAACATACATTTATTAGGCTTTTTAAAATTATGGAAGGGTAAAACTTATTTATCCTTCACTATTTCCTCCAAAATTACGCTTTCTCATTTTCAACCCAAACCAAACGTCCGCAAGGCCTTTTATTTGCTTCATAAATCTAAATCAACTTGTCTAATGGATTAAAATTGAAACCATACTTAAAATCTAAATATCAGCGACTAAAATTAAGGAGATGCTCCAAATTTTTATATTTCGCTCCGCTGGAGCTTTTGATACCTGGAAACTACATTAGCTAAAAACATTTTTCTCCTCTGGTGCAATTCCTCAAAAAAAAAAACGGGACTGAAAGCCCAAAAAGCAACAGCACAGTGCAACGCACTGCAAACGGAATAAAAAATAGATTCCGCCCTGAAAAGGCAAAAGCAAACAAAAACAAAGTATATCCTTAGAGAGAATAACTCGCCTTATACGAAAACACTACACAAAACTTCGGAAATATATTCTCGTTGAGACGAGACTTTCGCTACTGTAGAACTTAATACTATTTACACTTCATTTATCCCCTTTTACACCACATTATTGCTAAGATTCTCCTAAAAAAAGAGGTTTTAAACATCGATGATTGGTCCTGATTAATCAAAAAACATTCAGATTATCAAACTGTTCATTTATATTTGTTAAAACTATAACCATACCATTAAACCAATTTAAACCAAAAACCATAATGAATACCTCTTTTTATCTCGAGGGCTTTCAAAAAGCCGCCGACCGTCTCGATCAAAAAACATTAGACGAAAAATCAATCGAAGTTGCAGTTGGCCTATACTTAGACTCCGTATTCCTAAAACTGTACAAAAGATCATGGTCAACCAATCCACAGGAAGCACTGACAGCCGAATCACGAATTTTCTTTTCAATTTGGGTTAATGACTCTGGTATCGAAAAACAAAGAATGATGTACAACATCCACGCTTTAAAGCTTAGAAAATTTAAAGTTTATACTATCGAGAGTCGAAAATTTGCCGAAGTCTTTAGAAAATCGTTTAAAAAGTACGAAGAAATCTGGCCAAATGTAACTACAAATCATGGCCCGTTAACCCTAATGGAAGGCTGGGTAACATTAAATTCCGAGAACTTTCAGGAAGAGATTACAGAACTCACTCATAAATTCTTAAAAATTGAGTACCTAATCGACGACGCTTTCTATCAGTTTGAATAATCGATAATTATCAAAATTCTGCTCGTGAACGCATTTATTTCAAAGTTTAAAACCCTAAAAAAAGAACGGCTTCACGAGCAAAAATTCAAATTTCAACTTTTACTTTTGTAATAGCTAAACCTTTTACTGGCTATTTTCGTCTTTAATACCTTTTAGTAAAGCATAAATTGCCATTGCATGACCTTGCCCTAATTCAAAATCTGCTTTAAGCCAGTTTACAATATCTCCGGCTTTTACTTCAGGCTTGAGTTTTCCTTCCTGAGTAAATGCTTTTTGTTCTGCCAAAGCCCTAAATTCGGCCGGACCATTGCCCGTTTTTTCTCTGATTGTTTTTAAATACGCTTGAAATGACATAAAAGTTCGTTTAATTGATTCATCGACAAACGAAAATACAATTAAAATCAAAACATTACCAAGATTATTCTTAGCTTTTACTGTAAAAACAACTATAAGTAGCGAATAGAACTCTACCAGTGAAGTGGCTCGCATAATCCTACAGCATCTCAATAAGAGAACGTATAGGCTGTGGTGCCCTCCCCTCTTATCAGGATGATGGCACGCCTAATTAAAAGGGGTAAAAAATTATCAGGAAATGATGAGGTAGTATTTTTTCCCTTACTCTACTTTAATTTCACTTTCCTCTTCAAATAACAGCTTAATGTTTTCGTAAGAGTTTTTCAAAGCTTCTTTTATTTGTTCCGGATTTAACCACGCCACTTTTTCGATACCTTCTTCAGCCTGACCATGAGGAATCCCTTCAAAGTCTGTATGCATTTCAAACCAATGTGTGATTTTGAGTTTGTATTTTCCGTTACGCTTAAAAACATGATACGTTTTTTGAAGTTTATTGGTAATACGGAGCTGGCTCACGCCTGTTTCTTCTTCCACCTCACGAATAGCCGTAGCCTCGATTTCTTCCCCCTTCTCGATTCCGCCCTTAGGCAAATCCCACTTTCCATTTCTGAAGATAAATAAAACCTCGCCTCTTTTATTGTACACAAAACCTCCCCCAGCTTTACTTACAGGAATTTTTGCCTTTAAGGTCTTCATAATCTCCTTTTCGTCAGGATGATACAAATAAGCTTTTTGAATTTTATTTTGAAAGATTTTCACTATAAGCTGCTCGATATCAATACTCTCTAACAAGAATAATTGAAAATTAGTCTCTCTCGAGATTTCATTTGTCAAAAAAAGTGGTTTGTCGTTCACAAAAACTTTATACATTTGTACTATGATTTTTAATAAAGATACTGCCGAAAAAACAGCCGAATTGCTTTTGCAAATAAATGCAATTAAATTGAATCCCGAAAATCCTTTTACATGGGCTTCAGGTTGGAAATCTCCTATTTATTGTGATAATAGGTTAATTCTTTCATTTCCAAGCATCCGAAACTACGTTCGTGATGAATTTGCGAAAAATATAGAAAAACAATTTGGAAAACCGGATGTCATTGCCGGAGTTGCTACCGGAGCAATTGGAGTTGGAATTCTTGTGGCCGAAAGCCTTGGATTACCTTTCGTATATGTGCGTCCTGAAGCTAAAAAACACGGAAGACAAAATCAGGTAGAAGGTTTTTTACAAAAAGGTCAAAATGTTGTTGTAGTAGAAGATTTAATCAGTACCGGTAACAGTAGTTTGATGGCTGTGGAAGCTTTACGCAACGAAGGAGCTAATATTAAAGGAATGGCCGCCATTTTTACCTATGGTTTTAATGTTGCCGAAGAAAACTTTAAAAATGCCAATATCGATTTGTATACCTTAAGTAATTACGAAAACTTACTGGATTTGGCGGTTCAAAAACAATACATCAGCGAAGAACAACAGTCTACCCTGCAAGAATGGAACGTGAGTCCATCAACCTGGGGACAGGAGGCGGAGTAATTGCAGATTGCAGATTTTAGATTGCAGATTTTTTAAAAAATTGCTTCGCTCTTTTTGAAATTTGGAATTAAAAAATTGGAACTTATTAAAAAATCCAGCTTTGCGAACCTTGCGTTTGTAAACACAAAGAAAATCAAAATCCCTAGCGCCCTTTGCGGTTAAATAAAAATTAAAAAAATAAATTAATATATGAACTTAGAAAGTCCAAAAGTTACCGTTCAGAAATCAGCTCAGGATTTATTTGACTTATTGACTGACGTAAAGAATTTCGAAAAATTAATGCCGGATAATATTGCTAAATTTGAAGTAATTGGCGAAGACGCTTTTATTTTTGGATTGAAAGGCATGCCGGAAATAAAACTTAAAATGAAAGACAAAACCGCGCCAAGCAAAATTGTTCTAGGAGCTGCGAGCGATAAACTTCCATTTACCTTAACTTCAAATATCGATAGCGTTTCTGGTTCAGAAAGTGCCGTTCAATTGTTTTTTGAAGGCGAATTCAATGCTATGATGGCTATGATGATCAAAGGCCCAATCAGCAAATTCATCGAAACTTTAGCAAACAATATGACTAAACTTTAATAATGATTAATTATTAATTGTGAATTATAAATGAAAGCCTGATTTAACGATCAGGCTTTTTTATTTTTTCTTTCCTAAAAAACCTCCAAACCTTTGCACCTTTGAACCTCTAAAAAAAAACTTAGAACCTTAGCAACTCAGAACCTCAGAACCTTCTAATAAAGCATCTGAATCTCCTTAATATCAAACTCTGAAACGGAATCATCTTCCAACAGAATTTGAATCCTGCCTACAGGTGATACTCCCTGAATGATTCCCATAAAGTTTTGATTCTCGAGGTTTTTAAATGGCATTGGAACACCTTTTCGGAACAATGAATTAAAATAAACAGACCATAAATGTTTAGAATTAACTTCCCATGCTCCTATCATCTCTTTCATTTTCCCGACAATCAAATAAGGTAAAAGTTCTTTCTCAAAACTACTGCCCGAAATCACTGCCAATGAAGAAGCATTTGGAAGTTCATCAAAATTAGTCTGATTGACATTTAACCCCAATCCAACAACTGACACAATCCTGCCATCACTTTTGAGGGTATTTTCAATAAGTATGCCACCAATTTTCTTATTGTATGACATAATGTCGTTTGGCCATTTTATACTTAAATCAGGAATATTTAGAGATTTTAGCACCTCAATTACACTTAAAGACACTATAAGGCTAAGGTTAAAAACATGCTCATTATTAAAGACAAAATCTCTCACCAAAACACTCATAATTAAGTTTTTACCCACCTCAGATTGCCACTTAGCCCCCATCTGCCCCCTGCCTTTTGTCTGATTTTCAGCCGTTACTACAGTAAAATTTTCCAGTTCATCCTGACTTGACAATGATTTAAGGAAATCGTTTGTAGAATCTATGGCATCGAGTTTGATTAGTTTCATTTAAGTAATTTAAATAACTTAATTTAATATTTTGTTAAGGTTCAAAAATAATCACAAAATTTGGTAACTTTACAAATTCATATAAAATAATTCATGGCGAAAAAGACTGTTAATAATGATGTTCTATTGGCGAACATAATCAAAGGGATTGAAGAAGTAAAAGGAAATGATATCGATATTCTTGACTTAAGAGAAATAGACACTGCAGTTTGTGACTATTTTGTCATTTGCAACGGAAGTTCAAATACCCAAGTTAATGCCATTGTAAATTCAATTCAAAAAACTGTATCAAAAGATTTAAAGGATAAACCCTGGCATGTAGAAGGAACCGATAATGCGGAATGGGTTCTTATGGACTATGTACACATTGTAGTGCATGTTTTCCAAAAACACATTCGAGAATATTACAACATCGAAAGCCTTTGGGGTGATGCCAAAATAACTACAATCGAAAACAAATACTAAAGAAAATTTCTTCTAATGGCTAAAGATAATAATCCAAATCCGAGTAAATTTAAAATAAGTCCCTGGTTAATATATACTGCAATACTTCTGGTTTTTTTATTTATAAGTTTTGCAACCGGTGGATCAAACTTAAGCGAACCTGCTCAATTAACTTCTTCTAAATTCAACACTTTATTAGAAAAAGGGCAAATTGAAAAAGTAATCGTTTATAACAAAGCTGAAGCTGAAGTATATTTAAACGCTGCGGCTCTTAAAGACGCGGCTAATAAAAAAGTAGCTAAAGATATTTTTGACAGACCTAATAAAGGCCCTCATTATACTTTAGAAATTGGTAACGATCAAATCTTCCAGACAAAGCTTGAAAAAGCAGTTGGCGAAGGCAAACTGAAAGATTTTAATTTCTTACAGAAAAACAACTGGAGCGACATTTTAATCAGTCTGCTACCAATCATTATTATTATTGGTGTGTGGATTTTCATTATGCGTAAAATGTCAGGTGGTGCCGGTGGCGGTGGCGGACAAATTTTCAACATTGGAAAATCGAAAGCTAAGTTGTTTGATGAGAAAACCGACATTAAAACTACATTCAAAGATGTAGCTGGTTTAGAAGGCGCAAAAGAAGAAATACAAGAAATTGTAGAATTCTTAAAAAACCCTGAAAAATACACTAATCTTGGAGGTAAAATCCCAAAAGGAGCCTTATTAGTAGGTCCTCCGGGAACAGGTAAAACATTATTAGCAAAAGCAGTTGCAGGTGAAGCTCAGGTTCCGTTCTTCTCTTTATCAGGATCTGATTTCGTTGAAATGTTCGTAGGTGTTGGTGCTTCACGTGTACGTGATTTATTCAAACAAGCCAAAGAAAAATCTCCTGCTATTATCTTTATCGACGAAATTGATGCTGTTGGTAGAGCAAGAGGAAAAAGTAATATGTCAGGCGGAAATGACGAAAGAGAAAACACATTGAACCAATTACTAACAGAAATGGACGGTTTTGGTACCAACTCTAACGTAATTGTTCTGGCTGCAACCAACAGAGCCGATGTACTTGACAAAGCTTTAATGCGTGCAGGACGTTTCGACAGACAAATCTTTGTTGACTTACCGGACATTCGTGAAAGAGCAGAAATTTTCGCAGTTCACTTAGCACCTATCAAAAAAGTAGAAGGTCTTGATCTTGATTTCTTAGCCAAACAAACTCCTGGTTTCTCTGGTGCCGATATTGCTAATGTTTGTAACGAAGCTGCCCTGATTGCTGCCCGTAACAACAAAACCGCTGTAGACAAACAAGATTTCCTTGATGCTGTAGACAGAATCATTGGCGGACTTGAAAAGAAAAACAAAATCATTACACCGGAAGAAAAAAGAGCTATCGCTATTCACGAAGCTGGTCACGCGACTGTAAGCTGGATGTTAGAGCATGCTGCACCGCTAATCAAAGTAACGATTGTTCCTCGCGGACAAAGTTTAGGAGCAGCCTGGTACTTACCGGAAGAAAGACAAATCGTCAGAACCGATCAAATGTTAGACGAAATGTGTGCTACTATGGGCGGAAGAGCTGCTGAAAAAGTAACTTTTGACAGAATTTCTACCGGAGCATTAAGCGATTTAGAAAAAGTTACACGTCAGGCTCGTGCTATGGTAACGATCTATGGATTGAATGATAAAATTGGAAATGTTACGTATTACGATTCAAGCGGTCAAAGCGAATACAATTTTTCAAAACCATATTCTGACGAAACTGCAAAAATCATTGACAAAGAAATCTCAGAATTAATTGAAGGTCAGTACCAACGAGCCATTGAAATTCTTGAAGAAAATAAAGACAAGCTAAATCAACTAGCTGACATATTAATTGAAAAAGAAGTTATTTTTAAAGATGACTTAGAAGCTATCTTCGGAAAACGCACTTTTGATAAAAATTTAGAAGAAGTGGTTTCATAGATAATTCAGTAAATATGTAATATTTTTTAAAATCTTAATTCAAAACACCCTTTTGAATTAAGATTTTTTTTATCTTTGAACGTTTTCAATTAACATGTAAAGTATTTCATATAAAATGAATTTTTTCAAAAAAATATTTGGTTCCAGCGAGCCAGCTTCTGATGAAGAACATGAAAGTGAATACGGGGCAAACCAAGCTCCTGACAGTCATTTATCTATCGATGAAAGATTCATTTTTAATTTCAAAAAAAATGGAGGTAAGTTCTTGTATTGCGAAAACAAACAGGAGGTTGCTGAACAATTTGAAAACATTTTAGAAGAAAACGACTGGTTCGAAAACGAAGTTTTGTGTTATGAACCTGCTCTTTTTAGTTTGCTTGAAGAAAATAAACTGCTTTATCTTTCGCCAAGGAATCCAAAATTTTTACTTGCCACTTGCGAGAATCTGATTGCTGACGAAGGTTCTATTTTATTCTCATCTAAACAAATCAGACAGGACAAACCAAACGAATTGCCTGCAAACATTGTTATTATTGCTACAACAAGTCAGATACTTTCCATCAAAAGCGATGGTCTAAGCGCGATCAAACGCAAGTACGAAAGAGACTACCCTACTAATATTACCACAATAAAATATTTCGAAAAAGCAAAAGAAGAAGATTTTACGCAATACGGAAGTGTTGCCAAAAACTTGTATTTATTGCTCTTAGAAGATCTTTAAGATGAACGAAACACTCAAGAGAACCATTTCTGGTGCTGTTTATATCGCTTTATTACTAACTTCTATTCTGTTTTCTACCGAAAGCTTTATTATTCTTTTTGGCATCTTTCTCATTATAGCCACTTATGAATTCTGTAATTTAGTTGGGATCAATAAAGTTTTTTCAATTTTATTTGTTTCCCTGTTTTATAGCGCAGTTGCTTTAATCAGTTTTTACAAAACTGAAACTGAAAACTATATTAGCAAAACATTTAAAGAGAATATTATAATTACTGTGGATACCGAAAAGCTTTTTTCGGCACTGCTCATCATTACCTTAATTGTATCCGTAAAATGTATTGTATTTTTATTTGATGACACACAAATCATCAGTAAAACATCCAAATACGTTTATTTACTTGGATATGTAACACTCCCTTTTCTTTTTATCACTAAAATTTCATTTGGCATCAAAGATTACAATCCAAAAATCATCATTGGATTGTTCGTTTTAATCTGGACCAATGACACCTTTGCCTATTTAGTCGGAAAATCAATGGGAAAACATAAATTGTTTGAACGTATTTCACCTAAAAAAACAATTGAAGGTTTCCTTGGCGGAGTAGTTTTTGCTGCCTTTGCCGGATTTTTAATCTCAAAACTATACATACAGCCAAAAGCAGATTTTAGTACTAAATCCATTCTTATCTGGATGATTATTGCTTTAATCGTTAGTATCTTCGGAACTATTGGGGATTTAATTGAATCCAAATTCAAAAGAGTTGCTGGAGTAAAAGACAGCGGTTCCATTATGCCGGGTCACGGAGGCGTATTAGATCGACTAGATAGTGTTATATTTGTAGCACCAATTATATTTTTATTTTATCAAATTTTATATTATGTTTCATAAAGAAGGAGGCCCATCCATTTTGTTAGGTACTGTTTTCGCAGTAGCTGTACTTTTAATTGCTGAAAAATTCATTGATATCAATTGGCTAAGAATAGTAGTTCAGCTAGCTGGTTTATTAGTATTAATTATCATTCTGCAATTTTTTAGAAATCCAAAAAGAATCGCAATCAGAAACAGCGATCACATTCTTGCTCCTGTAGACGGGAAAGTCGTGGTTATTGAAGAAGTTTATGAAGGAGAGTTTTTTAAAGACAAACGTCTTCAGGTATCTATTTTCATGTCACCAATTAATGTACACGTTACGCGTTACGCAATGGACGGTATTATCAAATTTAGTAAATACCACCCTGGAAAGTTTTTAGTTGCCTGGCATCCAAAAGCAAGCGAAGAAAACGAAAGAACAACGGTTGTAATCGAAAATGAAACTTTTGGACAAGTATTGTACAGACAAATTGCAGGAGCTTTGGCGCGTAGAATCGTAAATTACGCTAAAGAAGGAATGCAGGTTGTTCAGGGGACAGATGCCGGATTTATAAAATTTGGTTCAAGAGTAGATTTATTTTTACCTTTAGGTACTCCAATCAATGTAGTATTAAACCAAAAAGCCATTGGTGGAAAAACCATCATCGCTACAAAAGCTTAATGACTGAAAAAGATTTAGATACTCGTTTTTCAGAGGCCGTTGAGACCGCTTTACAAATGACTCAGGCTACACTGCCGCAAGACGTGCAGTTAAGACTTTATGCCTATTACAAACAAGCAACTTTTGGAACAGCTGTGTACAATCAATCGGATAATTTTGATTTACGAAATGCTTTCAAAACAAATGCCTGGATGCAAATAAGTCATCTTACAGCTGAGGAGGCCAAAGAAAACTATATCGCAATCATTAATTCACTAACATCAAAATAACTAACATTATGAAGAAAAACATTACTCGTTTTAGCATTTTGACTTCATTTTTTCTATTATTTTCATGTAATGACAATAAGTTAACCGAAGTGGTAGAGGTTCCTTTGCCAACAAAAGAAGAAAAAATCACCATTGGATCTCCAAATGATGTAAAAGCAGACCCAGGTTCTTTTGAATTGACAAAACTGCCATTTTCTTATGATGCTTTGGCTCCTGCAATAAGAACTCTTACTCTGGAAACACATTATTCAAAACATTATTTAACTTATACCAACAATTTCAACAAAGAAATTGTAAATACGGAGTTTGAAAATCTGCCTATTGAAGATATTCTTAAAAAAATGGACCTTAGCAATGCCAAGCTTCGTCAAAATGCAGGTGGATACTACAATCATACGCTTTATTTTAATATTCTGACGCCAAAAGAACAAACTCCAAAAGACACTTTAGCGGGTTCGATCAATAAAGAGTTTGGTTCTCTAAGCAATCTAACCAGCCAGTTCAAAGGTCAGGCAACCAAACAATTTGGATCCGGATGGGTTTGGCTGATTGTCGACAGAGCCGGAAAACTTCAGATAACAACTACTGAAAATCAGGACAATCCTTTAATGAAAAACGCGCTGATTCCCGGAACTCCAATTTTAGGAATCGATCTTTGGGAACATGCTTACTATCTGGATTACCAAAACAGAAAAGGAAGTTATATTGATGCTTTTTATCAGCATATTAACTGGGAAAAAGTAAACGAAAATTACATCGAAGCTTTGAAAAAAGTCAAAAAAAGTATAAATCATAAAAAAAGCTGATACTACATTTTAAGTATCAGCTTTTTTTATCTATTTGCTTTTACCCTTTCAGGGTAATAATCACTTTTAATTTTTCTCATAGTGCGTTACACCATGCTGATGTTTTCAGGCTTTCAGCCTTTTTTAGAAGTTTTCGCACTACTTCAATTCATAAATAAATGACTCCGAAGGCATTATTCTCACCCTCACCACTCCTTCACCATTATTTACTTTTAATTGCACGATATTCTCCTCGTACAATTGATCCTTAAGATCATAAACTCCATCTCTTAAGCCCCATTTTAAAATAATATCCGAAGGAATCTTCAAATCAAACTCACTTGTTTTTTCTGAAGAAAAATTAGTCACGATGATCAGTTTTTGATGCTCTGACCAACGTACATACGAATAAATTAAATCGTCGTAACCTCTATTATTTTGACGATTTACACTTTGAATTTCCTGGAAACTTCCCATTAAAGCAGGGCTTTTAAGGGAGAAATTTAGCAATTTCTTATAAAAATCACGCAGCTTCTTTTCTGAATCCGAAAGCTGCCCGCCATCAAACTTCCCTTCATTCATCCAACGTTGATGATTTGGCACTCCAATATAATCAAATATCGATGTTCTGGAACGCGTTCCAAAACCGGCATTCTCATTTGCTGCCTCACCTACTTCCTGTCCAAAGTAAACCATAGTTGGAGCCGTACTAATTGTCGCAGAAACCACCATTAACGGTTTTCCACGTTCGGGAGTTCCTGCAAATTCTGAGCTAGCTAATCGCTGCTCGTCATGATTGTCTAAAAAATGCAACATATTATGCTCAATATCTTCCATTCCTTTCTGAATATCCGATAATCCATCCGGCAGTGATTTTCCGCGAATAATATCTTTCAGCTTATCATAAGTTTCCACTTTATCATAGAGATAGTCCATTTTCCCCAAACGAATATAATTACGATATTCCTTTGGATTGTAAACTTCTGCCAATAAAAAGGCATTTGGATTTTTCATCTTAATTGCCGAATTCATATAACTCCAAAATTCGTAGGGTACCATCTCCGCCATATCATAACGGAAACCATCTACCCCTTTGTCAATCCAATACAAAGCAATAGACCTAAACTTTTTCCAGGAATCCGGAACGTCTTTATCCTGCCAAAAAGCAAAATGTTCCTGATACGTTTTTTGATCAAATCCTGCAGGAAGTTCCATAAAATCCTTTGAACCGTCAGGACGAATTCCATAATTTACTTTCACCGTTTCATACCAGTCGTTTTGGTCAGGCTTCGCTTTTCTGGAACCATTTCCAGTCCATTTTGCAGGACTTTCATTAAATACCCCGTCTACAAGTACATTTTTCTCTCCATTTAACGGAATATCTCCACTCGGTATTTCAAAATGATTGTTTGGGATATAGTAAAAATTATTATCTCGTTTATATTCCATATTCACATCATCATCGGCCCCAAAATCTCTTACTCCCGCCGGATTACTTTTACCTTCATATTTTCTTGCAATATGATTGGGTACAATATCAATAATCAGCTTTAGTCCGGCTTTGTGCGTACGTCCGATTAACGCTTCAAACTCCTGCAATCTGTTTGCCGGATTCACCGCTAAATCGGGATTTACATTGTAATAATCTTTTACAGCATACGGAGATCCTGCACGGCCTTTTACCACTTCCGGATCATCATCTGAAATTCCATACGCCTTATAATCCCCCACCAATGCATGATGCGGAACACCTGTATACCAAATATGGGTAACGCCTAAATCCTTAATTTCATGCAGCGCTTTATCTGTAAAATCATTAAATTTTCCAACACCATTTTCCTCGATCGTCCCCCATGGCTTATTAGTGGTGTTTTTATTTCCAAATAAACGCGTAAAAACCTGATAGACTACAATCTTATTCTCTTTAGGAGTCTTTTCTTTACTTGTATTCATTTTTAGATCTTTGGTTTTACATGCCGAAAACAGCAGAACCACAGCAAGTCCCGCAACAAAAAAATTCTTATTTATCATATTTACGTTATAATCAGATTGATCTCCAAATCGGAAATAATATTCCCGATTCTGAAAACCATTTCCTAAATTTAGACTAATTTTTAAATTCACGGAAACCTAAAAATCTTTTTTGTTTGGATAGAAGTACAAAATCATCAACTACAACGTAAGAGTACTCCGTTTTGTTGATAAATTAAGCTCAAAACCAAACGAGCATTTTTTCATCAAATTGATTTAGATTTTTTCATTAAAACCTATCCATCCATTCAAAAAATCCGTATTAATAAATTAATCTTAATATCCATAAAGGTTATAACCTTTTTCATAAATTTGACAAAAATTTAATCCATTGAAGAAATTACTATTTTTCATATCCTTTTGTTTGCTTTTTTTAAGCGTACAAGATCTTTTTGCTCAAAAACCTAAAACAATAATTGTTGAAAACGCTGATTTTCAAGAAATCAACGAAAACGAAATACCGGGTGCTTTACTGCTAACCGGAAATGTAAAAGTGAATCATGACGGGGTTGTACTGACCTGTAATAAAGCTTATTTCTTTCAAAAAGAAAATTACCTTAAAGCTTTTGGAAATGTGCAATTGGTACAAGGCGACACCTTATTTCTAAACAGCAAATATGCCGAATACAGTGGTAATGTAAAAAAAGCTTTTGCGACCGGTGACGCTGTCATGAGTTCGCCCGATGCCACTTTAAGTACGGATACGATAAACTTTGACCGAAATATTCAGCAGGTATTTTACAACACCAAAGGAACTATCATCAACAAAGACAATACATTGGTTAGTAAATCAGGAAGGTATTTTGTGACCGAGAAAAAGTTTCAGTTCCTGACTGCAGTTACGATTACCAATCCAAAATATGTGATCAAATCAAATCATTTAGATTACTACAGCAACTCAGGACACTCTTATTTGCTCGGCCCTTCAACCATTACCAGTAAATCCAATTATATTTATACGGAAAGGGGTTTTTATGACACCAAGAAGAATCTTGCACATTTTTTACGGAAATCTTACATCAAATACGATGATCGCCTCATAGAAGGAGACAGTTTATACTACAATCGAAATATCGAATTTGCCTCTGCCACCCGAAATGTAAAAATCACGGACTCTATCAATCGTGGCATTGTAAAAGGCCATTATGCCGAGATTTACAAACTCAAAGATTCGATGTTTGTAACCAAAAGAGCCGTTGCCATTAATCTGGTCGAAAAAGATTCGGTTTATATTCACGGAAAAAAACTGATGGTTACCGGAAAAGAAGGTGAACGTATTTTAAGGGCTTACAACAATGTACGTTTTTACAAAATAGACATGAGTGGGAAATGTGATTCTATCCATTCCAATTCCAAGACCGCTTTGACAAAACTAATTGGCAACCCGATTCTTTGGAACGGAGAAAGCCAAATCACAGGAGATGTCATGCATCTTATTGGTGATAAAAACACTAAAAAACTAGATTCCTTAAAAGTCCTCAACAACACCTTTATAGTCTCGCGGGATACCCTCGGAACCGGTTACAATCAGGTCAAGGGACTCAATTTGTTTGGAAAATTCAGGGAAGGAAAATTACATGATGTCGACGTTATCAAAAACACCGAGGTAATCTATTACATGCGAAATGATGACAATGAGCTAATTGGCATCAATAAAAATGTAAGCAGTAAAATCAATCTGATTATCGAAAATAACGATATTGAAACCATCACATTTTTTAACAAAGTCGACGGTGACGTATATCCCGAAGCCGATTTACCTGAAAATGCCCGTAAATTAAAAGGCTTGCGCTGGCGTGGCGACGAACGAATAAAGTCGAAAGACGATATTTTTACGGCTGAAGACAATGAAATGAACGATAAATTAATCCAGGAAGGAAAAGACGAGGAGGCTAAAGATAAAAACGTACCTCTAAAAGTAAGAAAAGAAACGCTGGATTACGGCAAAAAGAAACCCGCAGTAAAGACCACTACAAACGCTAAGAGTAAGACTAAAAAATAGTTTTCAGTCGCAGTTTTTTACCCAACTGTAAACTGAGACTAAACTCAGAACCTTAGAACCTTAGCAACTTAGAACCTTAAAAAAAATGAATCCAGAATTTATAAAATACCAGGCACAAACTTCACCATACCCTTTAGGAATGGAGGTTTCTCATGCTATTGGCTCCTATATCTATGACACTAACGATAAAAAATATTTAGATTTTGTAGCAGGTGTTTCTGCTTGTACACTTGGGCATCAGCATCCAAGAGTCAATCAGGCGATTAAAGATCAATTGGACAAGTATTCACATGTAATGGTTTATGGCGAATACTCTCAAAGTCCGGCTGTGGAGTATTGTAAGCTCATGGCCTCACTCCTGCCTGAATCACTAAGCAAAACTTACCTGGTAAACTCAGGAACAGAAGCGATTGAAGGAGCTCTGAAGTTAGCTAAACGAGCAACAGGACGTAGTCAGCTTATTTCGTGTCATAATGCCTATCACGGCAATACTATGGGATCTATGAGTGTTATGGGTTTTGAGGAGCGTAAACAAGCCTTCAGACCTCTTCTTCCCGATGTTGACTTCATTACCTTTAATAACGAGGAAGATTTACAAAAAATAACCACCAGAACTGCGGCTATACTTTTAGAAACCATTCAGGGAGGTGCCGGATTTATTGAACCGCATGACAATTTTCTGCAAAAAGTAAGAAAACGCTGTGACGAAGTTGGCGCTATGATGATCGTTGACGAAATCCAACCTGGTTTTGGGAGAACGGGAAAACTATTTGGTTTTCAAACCTATGACGTTATTCCCGATATAGTAGTTATGGGAAAAGGTATGGGTGGCGGAATGCCGGTAGGCGCTTTTACAGCATCGGCAGAAAAAATGGATCTGTTGACCGAAAATCCTAAATTGGGGCATATCACTACTTTCGGAGGTCATCCTGTCATTGCGTCAGCATGTCTGGCTACTTTGCAGGAATTAACTGAAACAAATCTAATGGAAGAGACCTTAGAGAAAGAAAAACTCTTCCGATCGCTTTTGGTACATCCTTTGATAAAGGAAGTTAGAGGAAAAGGATTAATGCTTGCCGCCATGACCGAAACTGCCGAAATTACCAATCAGGTTATTTTGAACTGTCAGGACAAAGGGCTCATTTTATTCTGGTTGCTGTTTGAAGGATGCGCGATACGAATAACACCTCCTTTAACAATTTCTGAAGAGGAAATCAAAGAAGGTTGTGCCATAATCTTAAACGTTATGGATGAAATCCTGAAAAAGGAGCAAGAAGTTTAATTAAAACAAATCGGGATAGGAAATCCCTATCATCAGATAAAATAACAACTCCCTAATCTTCTCATAAATCAGAAGATTAGGACTAAAAACAGAATCGGAATTCTGTCCATATTGTTAATTAAATTGTTCAAAACAATTAATTTCCTTTCCCCACAGCAATAATATGGTTGCCTAAATTTATAACAGGCTAATTTCAAATAAAGACAGTATGCAATTAAGCAACGAAGAAGAAGATTATAACCTATCCCTATCCAAATTTGAGTCAATGTTGAAAACAAACAAAGTACTCTTTTTTGATTCTGAAGAATTCGAAGAAATTATTCTTCATTATTTAGACATAGGTAAGGCTAATTTAGCAAAGAAGGCCCTGAAACTTGCATTAGACCAACACCCAAAATCTACAGGCTTAAAATTAGTACAAGTAGAAATGTTGGTTTACGACGATAAACTGGAAATCGCCGAGAAACTCTTAAATGAGTTGTATGCAATCGAACCTAACAACGAGGAAATTTACATTCAGAAAGCGAATATCTGTTCTAAAAGAGATCAACACGAAAAAGCGGTAGAATTACTTAAAATTGCCCTGCAATTTACAGATGACTACGCAGACGTTTACAACTTGATTGGAATGGAATATCTTTTTATGGATAACCTCGAGATGGCAAAAGACAGTTTCATCAAATGTCTTGAAGAAGATTTAGAAGATCAGTCTGCCCTTTATAACGTGGTGTATTGTTTTGAATTTTTAGATCAAAATCAGGAAGCCATTGTTTATCTAAACGATTACATCAACAAAAATCCATACAGCGAAATTGCCTGGCATCAGCTTGGGCGTTTGCATTATGGGGTAAAAGAATACGAAAACGCGATTCGCGCTTTTGATTATGCCACACTTATCGACGATGAGTTCCTTGGTGCCTTTATGGAAAAAGCAAAAGCCTACGAGCGTTTAAAAAAGTACCATGAAGCAATCGAAAGTTACAACCGCACGATTGAGCTAGACGATGCAACTTCTTATGCTTTACTGCGCATTGGAAAATGCTATGAAAAACTAGGGAATTTGGTAAAAGCCTTGCAATATTACAATCAGACCGTACATGAAGATCCGCTTTTAGACAAAGGATGGATTGCCATTACTGACTTTCATATGCGCCAGAAAAATTTTCAAAAAGCCCTGTTCTTTGTTAATAAAGCATTAGCAATCGACAATCAGAATCGTTTGTACTGGAAGCGTTACGCCACCATCAACAAACAAATGAACTTTTTTGAAGAGGCAGAATTTGGATACAGAAAAGCAGTAGAATTTGGAGATTATGCGCTGGATACCTGGTTATTCTGGGTTGACATTCTTCAGTTCTTAGGAGAATTTGACAGTGCGATTCAAACTTTATTACAGGCGACGGAATATTTTCCGGAAGAAAACGAAATCGAATACCGATTGGCCGGCTTGTATTTTATGACTCAGGACACTACTAAAGCTAAATTTCACTTAAGCAATGGTTTACGTTTAAACTTTGACAATTACATTCTAATCGAAGATTTGTTCCCGGTAGTCTGGTCAAAGAAAACAGTTAAAAACTACATTGAAAAACACAGAAAACAATAATGATTGATACTTTAAGAAGACGTTTTGGCTTGTTGGGCCGTAATATTAGTTACTCTTTTTCAAAAGGATATTTTACAGAAAAATTCAGTGATGAAGTTTTCGCCGGCAACAGCTACGAAAATTTTGACATCTCTGAAATTAACTATTTCACTGAATTGGTAAAAAACAATCCCGATTTGAAAGGTTTAAATGTTACGATCCCGTACAAAGAACAAGTCATTCCATTCTTAGATAAACTTTCAAAAAAAGCAGCCTTAATAGGTGCAGTAAACACTATTAAATTTACCAAAAGCGGAAAATTAAAAGGATACAACACGGATTACTACGGCTTTAAAAAATCGTTAGAACCGCTGCTCGAACTTCATCATAAAAAAGCACTGATTCTGGGAACAGGAGGCGCTTCTAAGGGAGTTGCATTTGCTCTTGATGAATTAGGTATACTCTATACTTTTGTTTCAAGAGAAGCCAAAGATAACATCATCGATTACAACTTAATTAACGCTACTACTTTTGATAATTTTCAGATTATCATTAACTGTACACCTGTTGGAACAATACCTGACACCGATGCTTGTCCTGATATTCCATATGAGTTCTTTACAGACAAACATATTGCCTACGACCTAATTTACAATCCGGCAGAAACGGAATTTTTAAAGAGAGCCAAACAAAAAGGTGCTGTAATAAAAAATGGTTACGACATGCTTATTTTTCAGGCTGAAAAGGCATGGAAAATCTGGAATAAGTAAAAAAGGCTACAACAGAACATTACTTTAAATATTTAACCCGACAAGTGTCAAAACCTGTCGGGTTAACTTTTTTTATACAATACCCACCCTATTTCTCCATTTCAAATCAAAATAAAACGAAGAAAGGTGCCTTCCGGTGTCATTTTACTTTTAAATTTCTAAAAATTTCAGCAATTCATAATTTAAATAAACTTCAAGAAATCTCCAAAAAAGCCCTTATCATATCTTTAAATTAAAGCAATAATTAAGAATTTCACTGTAAAATAACGTATAAACAAACGATTTATTTTGTAGTTAGAAACACCTTTACTATCTTTCGCTCTCTTTAAAATAAAAACCTTATACATTAAAAATGTTAGAAGAAAAGAATGATAACCTGCAAGAAGCAGACGGAAAATTAGAAATCGACATTAACGATTCTACTGAGAATAATGCAATCGAAACGGCTGATACCGATGCAGTACCCGAAAATACAATTTCGAATGATGAGATTGAATCAGAAAGTACTGTTGAAACTACTGAAGCCAATCATCAAACTGCATTAGATGCCATAACCAATTCGAATGCCGAAGAAAGTGAAGATGAGACGCTTAAAGAGCGTCATGAAATTCCTATGCAGGATTATGATACTTTTTCTTTGGATGCACTTGTTGATGAACTGAAAAAACTGATTAATACGGACAAAGTTATGTCTGTAAAAGATCATATCGAAGAAATCAAGAAGTCGTTTTTATTACAATACAATCACTTTATAGAAGAGAAAAAAGAAGAATTCAATGCTTCAAAACAAGATCCGAATGAAGAATTCGAATACCACTCTCCTTTAAAATCTAAATTCGACGAGTATTATAATGTTTTTAGAGAAAAAAGAAATGCTCATTTTAAACATTTACAAACTAATCTAAAATCAAATTTAGACAACAGACTTGCCATCGTTGAAGAGCTTAAAGAGCTCATCAATCCGCAGGAGAACATCAAGGATACACTTAAACATTTTAATGATTTAAGAGAAAGATGGAAGAATGCAGGTGCAATTCCGAAAGACAAATACAATCACGTTTGGAATAATTACCATTTTCATGTAGAGAATTTTTATGATTACCTCCATTTGGATCGCGAGGCGAGAGATTTGGATTTCAAACACAATCTGGAACAAAAACAAAAAATAGTTGCCCGTGTTGAAGAATTGGTTGACGAAACCGATATCAGCAAGGCATTCCGCGAATTACAAGATCTACACAGAATCTGGAAAGAAGATATCGGGCCGGTTTCTAAAGAACACCGTGATACGATCTGGAACAGATTTAGTGAACTGACTAAAAAAATTCACGACAAAAGAGAAGTTTTGTTTGAAAACCAAAGAGCAAACGAACAAAATAATCTCGAGATCAAAAAAGAGATCATTGCCAAAATTGAGGTTTTAGGAACCGAGAAGGTAAACTCTCACTCCCAATGGCTGGTACAGATTCAGAAAGTAGAAGCACTAAGAAATGAGTTTTTTGCTGCCGGTAAAGTGCCTTCAGAAGTGAATGAAGAAACCTGGGCTGCGTTTAAAACTGCCGTTAGAAACTTTAATGCTTTTAAAAATTCATTTTATAAAGACATTAAAAAGGATCAAAACGACAATTTAAACAAAAAAATGGCTCTTGTAGCAAAGGCCAAAGAACTACAGGAAAGCACTGATTTTACCGCCACTACTCCAATCATGAAGCAAATTCAGGAAGAGTGGAAACAAATTGGTCACGTTCCTAAAAAATATTCTGATAAAATCTGGAAAGAATTTAAAGATGCCTGCAATCACTATTTTGATAAATTAAAAGAGCACAAATCAGAGGAAAACGTTGATGAAGTAGCTGCTTTCGATAATAAAAAAGCATATTTAGACATCTTGAGAGCTTATCAGCTAACCGGTGATCACAAAACCGATCTGGATGCCATCAAAGCACATATCGAAATCTGGAAAGGCTACGGAAAAGTACCTTTCGCAAGACGTCATATCGAAGGGAAATTCAATAAAATCTTAGATGCCCTTTTCGAAAAACTAAGTCTGAGCAAAAAAGAAACTGAAATGATGCGTTTCTCGAACCGAATCGATTCTCTGTCTGACAGTAATGACACTCGTAAATTAGACAACGAAAAGATTTTCTTAATGCGTAAAATTGAAGAAGTTCAGAACGAAATTTTCCAATTGGAGAATAACATTCAGTTCTTTGCCAATACAAAAAATGCTAAAAAAGAGAACTCAATTGTTCTCGAGGTTCGCAAAAACATCGCAATCCACAAGGAAAGCTTAGAAGTTTGGAAAGAAAAACTAAAGCAATTGCGTAACTTAAATCAAGAGTAGATTAATCACTCTAATAATAGGTTGAGAGAAATCAAAACCACTTTAACATAAAACTGTAGTGATTCATTTCATTGCAGTTTTTTTTTAACCGCAAAGGGCGCAAGGTTTTTTATATACTGCGTCATACATTACGTGAAGTTCGCAAAGCTTTATCTGCAGACAGCTTTGCGAACTTTGCGTTTGTCAACACAATCTAAATTAAAAAACCTTGCGCCCTTTGCGGTTAAATTCATTCGGCTATAAAGCCTTAAACTTAACACTACAATTAAACTTCATAAAACAATTCTGTAAAATATTGATTATATTTGATAAACACATTATTTACTGACAATCAACAAAATACCAAATAAATTATTAATTCAAATCACAACACGATGAAATTTACAAGAAAAGCGCATGCCAACTGGAAAGGAACAGGCATGGAAGGAACAGGAACCATCAGCACTCAAAGCACCACATTAGACAATGCACAATTATCGTTTAAAACCAGATTTGCAGATGGCGTTGGAACAAATCCCGAAGAACTTATTGCTGCAGCTCATTCCGGCTGTTTTACGATGCAATTAAGCTTTTTACTAAACGAAGGTGGCTACACAGCCGATGATCTAACCACGGAAGCCACAGTAACCTTTGAAGACGGCTCTATCACCTTGATTCATTTAGATCTAAAAGGAAAAGTGCCATCCATTTCATCAGAGGAATTTGAAAAAACAGCAGCAAAAGCAAAAGAAATCTGCCCGATTTCTAAACTTTTAAACACTACTATTACATTGTCAGTTACACTAATCGCTTAAAAAAATTCCAAATTTCAAATTCCAATAATTCTAGATATCATTGAAATTTGGAATTTGTTTGTTTTCTTTAGGTATTGAGCTTTTATATATCCCAATAAAAAAATTCCAAACTCCAATAAAAAATATTATTGGAATTTGGAATTTTAAATTATTGAGTATTAACTCTCGTTAATTACATTGTAGCTTTCAATGCTTTTGCTTCAGCAGTCATTTCTAAAGCTTTGTAAACCCCTAATAAAGTTTTAGAAACATCCTCATTTTTAGGATCTAACTCATTTGCTTTTTTAAGGTAAGGAATAACCCCTCTGAAAACATTCTCTCTTTGTGCTTTCAATACATCGTAACGCTTCATATCTTTAGCAGTAGTTCCCAATTTATTCATTTCATCAATGATTGGTTTTTCAGCTTCTAATTTTAATGCTGCAAGGTTAAGATAAGCATTTGCATATTTTGGATTGATTTCGATTGCTTTTAAGTAATATTTCTCTGCATCAACAGTGTTTTTTGCATTAGCACTAATTACTCCTAAGTTAAAAACTAAATCAGCATTGTTTGGGTCTTTCTGCAAAGCCTCACCTACTAATTTTTTGTATGTTTCATAGTCTTTAGACTCAAGGTAAAGGTTCGCTTCTGTTAAAATCAAAGAAGAATCTTCCGGATTTGCTTTTCTTGCATCTGCAATCGCTTTTTTAGCATCTTCACTACGTCCTTTTTGAACTAGAATTAAAGCTAAGTTTTTGTAAACTTCACCTCTTTTAGAAGGGATAGCTTCTGTTTTAGGCTTTTCGTGAGTTCCTAATTTTACAGCTAAATCTCTATCTTTAGCATTGTTAAAACCATCTTCATTACCAGAAATTTTATTTACAGCTGTAAAACTTGTTCCTTTTCCTGAATAATTTAATTTTTTCAACTCTTCGTACATTGGTAAAGCAAGATCAAAATCCTGAGCATTTACTGCTGTAGAAGCTGCATAGTACAAATTAATTGTATCTTTTTTGTCTAACAAGTAAGCATCATACAATTTTTTTGCTCCATCAGCATGTTTGCTTGCTTGAGAATCAGCAATAGCTGCATTGATCAGCTTTCCTTTAATTTCAGTAATAGAAGCTGCCGCCTGAGTAGAGAATTTAACCTTTCCTGAAGTTTTTTCAGTATCAATTAATTTTTGATAAGTCTCAGCAGCCAAAGAAAGATTTTTTCCTTCTTCTACTTTTTTATTTGCTAAATCTAAATAAGCGTTACCTTTTACAAAATAGTATTGCGCTTGTTCAACATCTTTAGCATTTACAATCAAGTTTTCAGCATCTTTTAATATCGCAAGTGCTCCATGAGCATCTCCGCCTTTTAATGCTTTCTCAGCACTCTTTATCTGATCCTTTTGAGCAAAAGTAGCTACTGAAATCAATAATGCTGACGCAAGTATTACATATTTACTTTTCATAATATTCAATTTGTGTATTTAATTTTAAGTGGTTTATTTTCTATTATTCTTCTGATTCTTCGTCATCAGAATCGCCTTCGTCTTCAGATTCATCGTCTGCAACTTCATCGTCGTCATCCTCATCTTCAACTACACCTTCGTCTTCAAGAACTTCTAAATCCGGTTTTACTCTTTCAATAGCCGATTCAATAACATTACCATCTTCGTCTACAACAACCTCGGCAACATCATCTTTCATAACTTTTGTTACAGCAGCAATAGAATCTTTACCTTTTAAGTTAATCAATCGAACTCCTTGCGTAGCACGACCCATTACACGTAAATCTTCAATAGCCATTCTGATCGTTAATCCGGACTTATTGATAATCATTAAATCATCCGCATCCGTTACAGCATTGATAGAGATCAACTTACCAGTTTTATCGGTGATGTTAAGAGTTTTAACTCCTTTACCTCCACGATTTGTAATTCTGTACACATCTTCACCATCATCGTCTACTAATTTGGTACGTTTTCCGTATCCATTCTCCGTTACAACCAAGATTTGTGAATCGTTAACATTTTCTCTATCGATGGTTACCATACCAATTACTTCATCGGTATCGTCTTTTAAAGTAATTCCGCGAACTCCTGAAGCCGTTCTTCCCATAGGACGTGTTTTGGTTTCCTCAAAACGAACCAGTTTACCGGATTTAACTGCCAGAATAATTTGGCTGTCTCCGTTGGTTAATTTTGCTTCAAGTAACTCATCACCTTCTTTAATTGTAATGGCAGCAACACCATTTACCCTTGGTTTAGAGTATTTTTCTAAAGAAGTTTTCTTCACCTGACCTTGTTTAGTTACCATTACAAGATTATGGCTGTTGATATAATCTTTATCTTTTAGGTCTTGCGTACAAATGAAAGCTTTTACTTTATCATCGCTTTCAATGTTTACCAGGTTCTGAATTGCTCTACCTTTTGCCGTTTTACTTCCTTCCGGAATTTCGTATACACGCATCCAGAAACATTTTCCTTTTTGCGTAAAGAACATCATATACTGGTGGTTAGTTGCCACGAACATGTGCTCAAGGAAATCCTGATCTCTTGTTCCGGCACTTTTTTGCCCAACTCCTCCTCTGTTCTGAGTTTTATATTCGGTAAGGTTAGTACGTTTGATGTAACCGGCATGCGAAATCGTAATGACTACATTTTCATCGGCAATTAAATCTTCGATACTTACATCTCCTCCTGCATATTCTATTGTAGAACGACGATCGTCTCCGTATTTCTCACGGATTTCTTCAAGCTCTTCTTTGATTAAATTCGTTCTTAAATTTACATCGGCCAATAAGGCTTTCAAATGTTCGATTAACTTCATCAATTCCTCAAACTCAGCTCTTAACTTATCTTGTTCCAGACCTGTTAACTGACGCAGACGCATTTCTACAATGGCACGTGCCTGAATATCTGATAAATTGAATCTTTCGATTAATTTTTCACGGGCCTCTTCAGTATTTTTAGAACCTCTAATGATTGCAATTACTTCGTCAATATTATCTGAAGCAATAATTAATCCTTCTAAGATATGAGCTCTTTCTTCTGCTTTACGCAATTCAAACTGCGTTCTGCGAACTACTACATCATGACGGTGCTCAATAAAATAATGAATCATATCTTTTAGATTCAGCATCTGTGGGCGCCCTTTTACCAATGCAATATTATTTACACTGAAAGAAGATTGTAGTGATGTATACTTATATAAGGTATTTAATACTACGTTTGGTGTAGCATCACGTTTTAAGATATAAACGATACGCATACCATTTCTATCCGACTCGTCACGAATATTCGCAATACCTTCGATTTTTTTATCGTTAACTAAATCAGCTGTACGCTTGATCATTTCAGCTTTGTTTACCTGATATGGAATCTCGGTCACGATAATACATTCTCTTCCGTCTACTTCTTCAAAACCAACTTTAGCACGCATTACAATACGTCCTCTACCGGTTTTAAAAGCCTCACGAACTCCTTCATAACCATATATTACACCTCCGGTTGGAAAATCCGGGGCTTTAATATGCGTCATTAATTCGTCAACTTCAATATCATTATTATCAAGATACGCTAATGTACCATTGATTACTTCGGTTAAATTGTGTGGCGGCATATTGGTTGCCATACCCACTGCAATACCTGTAGCTCCGTTTACTAATAAAGTAGGAACTCTTGTTGGCATTACTTTAGGCTCATATAAAGTATCGTCAAAGTTCAATTGAAAGTCAACTGTTTCTTTTTCGATATCTGCCATAATATCTTCAGAGATTTTGCGCATTCTGGCCTCGGTATAACGCATTGCTGCCGGACTGTCACCATCAACAGAACCAAAGTTACCCTGACCATCCACTAATAAATATCGCATACTCCATTCCTGAGCCATACGTACCATCGCATCATATACAGAGGTATCTCCGTGCGGGTGATACTTACCCAGAACCTCTCCTACGATTCTTGCAGATTTTTTGTGGGCAGATCTTGATGTTACTCCTAAGTCATACATTCCGTAAAGAACTCTTCGATGCACTGGTTTCAAGCCATCTCTAACATCTGGAAGCGCTCTCGATACAATTACTGACATCGAATAATCGATGTAAGCTGATTTCATTTCATCTTCTATGTTAATAGGAATTAACTTTTCTCCTTCAGACATAAGTTGTTATATTAAATAATTATATTAGTTTCAAAGCGTGCCAAGATACGTTTTTTTGAAATTTTTTCAGCTATTTACCTACACTTATTTCAATGATTTATTAACAACTTTATTTTACGTTTTAGTTAATAAATTAAGCGTATTTTAACGCTTTTATTGTTATTTTTTTTGTCACTTAGCTGTCAGGAGATCCTGAAGGGTACGGTTTTTGTTTTTCAAACAGTAATTCACTAAATTTACAATACCAATTATATATTATGGATGATAATTTTTCACCAAGAGTAAAAGATGTTATTACCTACAGTAAAGAGGAAGCCTTACGTTTGGGCCACGACTTTATTGGTACTGAGCATCTAATGCTGGGCATTTTAAGAGATGGAAACGGAAAAGCTATTCATATACTTAATAACCTTGCAGTCGATTTAGATCATTTACGCAGGAAAGTAGAAATACTGAGTCCGGCCAATCAAAGCGTTGAAGTAAATGCCGAAAAGAAAAACCTTCATCTTACGCGTCAGGCGGAAAGAGCCCTGAAGACCACTTTTCTGGAAGCTAAAGTATTTCAAAGCTCGTCAATTAGCACAGCGCACCTGCTTCTATGCATCTTACGAAACGAAAACGATCCAACAACCAAGCTATTGAATAAACTAAAAATAGATTATGACATAGCTAAAGAACAATATTTAAATATGACTCCAAACGAAGAAGAATTCTTAGAAAACTTGCCAAGAAACGAATCGTATAATGACGATTCAGGACAAGATGACAGTCTTAAAGAAAGTAGTTTTAACAATCCCGCCAATAAGTCAAACAAAAAATCCAAAACTCCGGTACTGGACAATTTTGGGAGAGATTTAACAGAAATGGCAGAGGAAGGAAAACTAGATCCGGTTGTAGGACGCGAGAAAGAAATTGAACGTGTTTCTCAAATTCTAAGCCGTAGAAAAAAGAACAACCCTCTTCTTATCGGAGAGCCTGGAGTTGGTAAATCTGCTATTGCAGAAGGTCTGGCGTTGCGTATTATCCAGAAAAAAGTTTCCCGTATTCTTTTTCACAAACGTGTCGTTACACTTGACCTTGCCAGCTTAGTGGCCGGAACAAAATACCGTGGTCAGTTTGAAGAAAGAATGAAAGCCGTTATGAACGAATTGGAGAAAAACGACGATATCATTCTTTTCATTGACGAAATTCACACTATCGTTGGTGCTGGTGGAGCAACAGGTTCACTTGATGCTTCGAACATGTTCAAACCTGCTTTAGCAAGAGGCGAAATCCAATGTATTGGAGCTACAACTCTTGACGAATACAGACAATACATTGAAAAAGATGGCGCCCTTGAAAGACGTTTTCAAAAAGTAATTGTAGAACCAACTTCTGTTGAGGAAACAATTGCAATCTTAAACAATGTAAAAGACAAATACGAAGATCACCACAATGTAACTTACACCCAAGAAGCTATTGAAGCCTGTGTTAAATTAACAAACAGATATATGTCTGAGCGTTTCTTACCAGACAAAGCTATTGATGCTCTTGACGAAGCAGGATCTCGCGTACATATTACCAACATTGATGTTCCGAAGCAAATCTTAGATTTGGAGCGTCAGCTGGAAGAAGTTCGCGAAATGAAAAACATGGTGGTTAAAAAACAGAAATACGAAGAAGCAGCCAAACTTCGCGACGATGAAAAACGCATCGAGAAAGACCTGGCTGTTGCTCAGGAACAATGGGAAGAAGACTCTAAAAACAACCGAATTGAAGTTACAGAAGATAACGTAGCCGATGTTGTTTCAATGATGACCGGAATTCCTGTTAACCGTATTGCGCAAACAGAAAGCAACAAATTAGCCCAATTACCTGAATTGATTCAGAATAAAGTAATCGGACAAAACGAAGCTGTTTTAAAAATTGCACGTTCTATTCAGCGTAACAGAGCCGGACTTAAAGATCCGAACAAACCAATTGGTTCGTTTATCTTCTTAGGTCAGACGGGAGTTGGTAAAACACAATTGGCAAAAGTATTAGCAAAAGAATTGTTTGATTCAGAAGATGCGTTAATCCGTATCGATATGAGTGAATACATGGAAAAATTTGCGATCTCCCGTTTAGTTGGAGCGCCTCCGGGATATGTAGGATACGAAGAAGGTGGTCAATTGACTGAAAAAGTTCGCAGAAAACCATACTGTGTAGTTCTTTTAGACGAAATCGAAAAAGCGCATCCGGATGTATTCAATATGATGCTTCAGGTTTTGGATGATGGATATTTGACGGATAGTTTAGGTCGTAAAATCGACTTTAAAAACACGATCATCATCATGACTTCTAACGTTGGAGCACGTCAATTGAAAGATTTCGGTCAAGGTGTAGGATTCGGAACTGCCGCTAAAGTGGCTCAGGCCGATGAAAACTCAAAAAGCATTATCGAAAATGCATTGAAGAAAACTTTTGCACCTGAATTCTTAAACAGAATTGACGATGTAATTGTATTCAACGCTTTAGAAAAAGCCGACATTGATTTGATTATCGAAATTGAACTTAAAAAACTATACACTCGTATTGCAGAATTAGGATACACCTTAAGTCTTACAGATAAAGCAAAAGCCTTTATTGCAGAAAAAGGTTTCGACAGACAATTTGGCGCAAGACCTCTAAAAAGAGCGATTCAAAAATATGTTGAAGATGTATTAGCCGAGGAGATCATCACTTCAAAAATACATTCAGGTGATGAAATCTTAATGGACCTTAAAGATGATTCTCAGGAACTTTCTGTAGAAATCCATAAAGCCGAAGAGCCAACGAATCAATAGATTACTTTAAATTTATAACAAGAATAACATACCCGTTACGTTTTCATAACATAACGGGTATTTTTTTTAAATAATTTGCTACCTTTAATAAAAGCAAATAGCTATTTTTGGCCATTAAATTCTATAATAAAAAACAACGTATGCTTCAAAACAAAGTCATTTTAGGTAGCGAAGAATGGTGCTCATTTCCAGAACTAGGAATCCCGACAATCAAGGCTCGTGTGGATTCCGGTGCCAAAACTTCGGCAATGCACGCTATAAACATAGCTCCTTTTATAAAAAATGATGCCAATTGGGTAAAATTCGACATTAACCCAATTCAGAATAATATTAAAACCATCATTCACTGTGAAGCTCCGTTGGTTGACAAAAGAATTGTAAAAAGTTCAAGCGGATTTAGAGAACATCGTTATGTTATTCAGACGCATTTAAAAATTGGAGATATCAAATGGCCAATTGAAATGACACTGACTAACAGAGATTCTATGGGTTTCCGAATGCTTTTAGGCCGTGAAGCCATGAGCGGACGTGTACTGGTTGATCCCGAAGAAAAATATCTTTTAGGACAACCAAGCCCCGAAGCCTTAAAAGAACTTTATCAAAACTCTGAAAAAGCAAGTTCAGGGCTAAGAATCGGAGTTTTAGCCAGTAATCCTGAATTGTACAGCAATAAAAGAATCATGGAAGCCGGTGAAATGCGCGGACATGAAATGCATTTTTTGAACATCAAAGAATGTTATATGAAACTGGATGCCAAAACTCCGGAAATTCATTATCGTGGCGGAAAAATATTAAATCAGTTTGATGCCATTATTCCAAGAATCCGACCAAGCATTACTTTTTATGGCTGTGCCTTAACCCGTCAGTTTGAAGCATTGAAGGTTTTTGTGCTGAACTCAGCTACTGCTATTACCCAATCACGTGATAAGCTTTACTCTTTGCAACTTCTTTTAAACAGCGGAATCGATATTCCAACGACCGGATTTGCTAATTCTCCACTCGATACCGATAATTTAATCAAGATGGTTGGAGGTTCTCCTTTAATCGTAAAATTGCTGGAAGGAACTCAGGGAAAAGGTGTTGTTTTAGCCGAAACCAAAAAAGCTGCAGAAAGTGTTATCAATGCCTTTAAGAGCTTAAATGCCAATATACTTGTTCAGGAATTCATTAAAGAAGCAAACGGAAAAGACATTCGTTGTTTTGTTATCGACGGTAAGGTGGTAGCTGCCATTCAGCGTGAAGCAATGCCGGGTGAATTCAGAGCCAATATCCATTTAGGAGGAACCGCATCTGTCATAAAAGTAACTGCCGAAGAGAAAAAAATAGCCATAAAAGCCGCAAAAGCTATGGATTTAAAAGTAGCTGGTGTTGATATAATTCGTTCTTCTAAAGGACCATTATTACTTGAAGTAAACTCTTCTCCGGGACTTGAAGGAATTGAAGGCGCTACCAACAAAGATGTTGCAGGGGAAATGATTAAAGCCATCGAAAAGAACTTTAAATTATAATCGCTTCTTTTTCAATAAAAATATTCATTTAGACCTAATGTCTAAACATTAATTTAGCAACTTTGTTGAGGTTTTACTTTGACAAAGTTTTTTTTTAATCCAAAAATCCTAAAGAAAATGATACTATCCTCTTATTTAGATATTATTTTAAGAAGTCTATCCGTCTATTTTTTCATGACTATTGCTTTGAGAATTTTCGGCAAAAAAGAACTTTCTCAGTTAAACACTGCTGATATTATTCTGATTTTATTAATTAGTAACTCCGTTCAAAATGCAATGGTTGGTCCGGATACCAGTCTTTGGGGAGGTTTGGTTGCTGCATTGGCTTTGTTTATCATTAACTACATTATCAAAAAACTAACGCACAAATACAAGGGGATAAGCAATTTACTACTGGACAAACCTGAAATCCTGATTCATAACGGTGAACTCGATTTTAAAACCTTAAGCAAACTAGACATTTCACACGAAGAATTAAAAGAAGCTGCACGTGAACATGGTCTCGAGCATTTAACTGATGTGAAACTTGCCATGCTGGAAATTGACGGCACGATAAGCATTATTTCAAAAGACAAACAGAATCTTAAACAAACACATTACAAGCGAAAACACAATAGAAAGAATTTGCAAAAATAACCCCAGCAATACCAACAACTGTCGCTGCTACGCTTTAGCTATGCGAAGGAAATCTGCTTTCTTTACACATTCATCTCTATTCGTAAAAAATTACACTTTTATACATTAAACTTTAGCACGCAGATTTGGCAGATTTTGCAGATTTTTTTTAATTATTCAGTCTATTCCTGGGTCATGCTAAGGAAATCTGTTTCCTATACACATTCTTTTCCAAGCGTAAAACTATGCATCTATATGCTAAACATTGACTCTCAGATTTTATAGATTTCTTTTATCACCGTCCTCACACTTTGCGATGTAACAATTCAGCACCAAAACAAACACAATCATAAGTATTTAAAAACCATAAAGTTAGATATTTGTATCAAAAAACTTAACTACATACTTTGTTATACTATGTATTTTGTTATACATTAGCCACATGAACGAAACATTTGTAACAAACTGGAAGTCTCAGGTAAAGAAAGGTACTTTAACCTTTATAATCCTTAATGTGCTTAAAAATCACGAGTACTATGGTTATGAACTTATCGAACAAATAAGAAAACATACCGAAATAGAAATTGCAGAGGGAACGCTATACCCATTGATGAACCGATTAAAAACAGAAGAACTCGTAGATTCAAAATGGGTCGAACAGGAAACCGGAATTCCAAGGAAATACTATTCTTTAACCGAAGCCGGCATCGCAACTTTGAGCCAAATGAATATTTACTGGGAAAATCTCGAAAAATCAATTAAAAAAATCATTCAATGAGAATAGAAGATATCAAATTCGAACAAAAAGCTTCGCAACGCATTTACAACAATTACATGAAGCGCATCAAAAAAACAACCGCTTCATTACCCAAAATAGATCAGGACGACATTTATATGGAATTTAACAGCCATATTTTTGAAACCATTCAACACCGAAACGGTACAAACGAGCTGGATGCTCTTTTAGACAGCATCGAAAAATTAGGTTCCCCTGAAGAGGTTTTAAAGCCTCTTATTGCCGATAAAAAACTGGAACAGGCTACTAAAACCTTCAACCCTGTTCATGTTTTCAAGGCTTTGGCGTTAAACATTACCAATGGTATTTCATACATCTTTTTCTCGATTTTATACCTCTTCTTGTTTGGTTTTGTATTCCTGATTTTTGCAAAAATCCTAAATCCTACTCAGGTAGGTCTTTATATGCAAAAAGAGTCCTTCTCGGTTTTTGTACTTGGCATAATGAGTCCCGAAGACCAAATTAAAAACCAGGCTTATGAAGCTCTTGGTCACTGGTTTATTCCTTTTCTGTTATTGTTAACCCTATTGTCTTATTTTATTATAACCCTATTATTAAAACTCAAAAATTCAATCAATCAAAAAACAACTTTATGAAAAAAATCACCAGCATCTGTTTCATCGCTCTTATCACGACGAGCGGTTTTTCCCAAACTTTCAATTCCAAAAGACTCGACAGTCTGTTTACTCTTTTAGAAAAGAACAACAAATACATGGGAAGCATTGCCATATCTGAGAACGGAAAAACAATTTACACTAAATCTATTGGTTTTGATGACATTGCCAGCGCAAAAAAATCAAGTATCCAGACCAAATACCGAATTGGCTCGATCTCTAAAACATTCACAGCATCCTTAATTCTTAAAGCGGTAGAAGAAAACAAAATCAATTTAAACCAAACGATTGACAAGTATTTCCCAACGGTAAAAAATGCAAAAACCATTACCATTAGCCATTTATTAAACCACAGGAGCGGTATACATGATTTTACTAACGATGACGATTACTTAAAATGGAACACTCAGTTTCAGTCCAGAGCCAAAATGATTGAACGCATTTCTGCCGGGACCATCGTTTTTGAACCTGATACAAAAGGCCAGTACAGCAATTCCAACTACATACTGTTGTCATACATATTGGAAGACATTTACAAGAAGTCTTATGGCGAAATTTTAAGCTTGAAGATCACAAAGCCTTTGCATTTAAAAAACACTTATTTGGGCGGTAAAATCAACCTGAACAACAACGAATGTAATTCTTATACCCTTGAAGGAAAATGGAACAAAGAAAGCGAAACAGATGCTTCAATTCCGCTTGGAGCCGGAGCTGTGGTTTCTAATCCTACTGATTTGAACCTTTTCTATGAAAGTCTTTTTGCCGGAAAAGTAGTTTCTATAGCGCATTTAAATCAAATGAAAACTATTAAGGACAAATTCGGAATGGGTCTTTTTGAATTTCCATATTACGACAGAAAAAGTTACGGACATACTGGAGGAATTGACGGTTTCAGATCTGTTGCAGGCTATTTCCCAAATGAAAAATTAGCTTTAGCCCTAACTTCAAACGGAATGGGCTACGACAACAACAATATCATGTTATGCGCACTGAATTCGTATTTCAACAGACCCTTTACAATGCCGGTTTTTAGCACTGTTGAGATCACATCCACAACTCTGGATTTATACGCCGGAACTTACGGCAGCCCACAGATTCCGTTAAAAATTACTATTTCCCAAAAGAACAATGTTCTAATTGCTCAGGCTACAGGTCAACCCTCTTTTCCCATGGAAGCTGCTGCAATAAACATATTTAAATTTGACACGGCGGGGATTGTTCTGGAGTTTAATTCTGAGAAGAAAGAAATGACTCTAAAACAAGGCGGGAAAGATTATTTGTTTACAAAAGAATAAAATTTACTGCTTGCTGAATAAAAAATAAAAAAGCTGGTTTCCTGAATCGAAACCAGCTTTTTGTATTCTTGAAATAACCATTAACTTACTCTAATATCACCACTTTAAAAATCAACATTTGCTTTTAAAATGCTTTTATTGTTTAAACCATATGTTTTCAGCCTGTGATTGAGATTTACCAAAATATAATCTTTTTCTTTCGGGAATTTTTCAGCAATCCATTTATAATGTTTCAAAAGCCTTTTATCCTCTACCCCATCCAATGCCTGCAAAGTAGTATGAATAACTCTATTTGAACTATCCTGAAGCCCTTCTATAAAAACACTGATATATTCCTTTTTATTTCCCATTTGACCAAGTGCATAATAAGCACTCACTCGTATTTCTTCACTTTTATTAGACGTAAACGGAATGATAATAGCCCCATAATCCAACTTTGTTTCTTTTAACAAATACGTACAAAATCTAAACGTTTCGTCATCTTTAATCGTATCAGCATTGGCTTTTATAACCTCTAACCAGTCTGCACTTTTGCCTTTCGCATACCAAAATACAAACTGAAACACAGTCAGCAAACTCTGTTTAGAAAAATCGACTAAATAAGGCTTTGACCTTTCATAATCAAACTTAGTAAGAATTTGAAGTATTGTTTTTTGAATTTCTCCTGAACTTATTTTATACTGTTCTTCTAAAACACTAAGAGTCTCAGCATCTAATGCCTCTTTTTTTAAGATTCCGTTGAGACATTCTTCCTTAGTTTCATCATCCTCTGCCGAAAAATACACTTCTAAAATGTAAGCTGACAATCCGCCTAATGTATATCGGAACAAATCTGGTTCCTTTGCCATTGTACTTTCGGGTATAATTCCATCAAGCCAACGTTCGTACCAATTTAAAAAATTAGATTCAAAAGTAAAAAAGGGTTTCTGCCTGTCGATATCAATATTAACCACCCGTCCTTTAAATTCCCCATTTAAAACAAGTCCGTAATAATAAGAACAACCCTGACTCACAATTGGCAATATTCCGGCAAACATTTTACCAAGTTCCTCATCAAAATCTTCACGAGAAATATCGTCATTCTCGTCAATATTTTGCGTCAGTTCTGTCCAGAATTCATCACTCATTTTTGGATAAATTCTACAATTCTGCTTTAAGCAATTTTCGGGATTACTATAGACAAATTCCTCCAGATTTTTCCCAAAAGGAAATATTCCATAGGACGGTCCTGCAGCAGCATCCTGATCAGATTTTCCACCATTACCAATGTGAAGCAAAAAGGCTTTATAATCCTCCGGAAGCTCCAAATTATACTCGGTTTCAAAATGGATAATCTGATCGGCACTAACTGTTTTTCCAATCTTATATTTATGACTTGACGCTCCAAAAACCTTTAAAGCTTTGTCTTCATTTTTCGCGATGATCAGCTTCTTTTTTATTCTTTCTATCTGATTCAATAACTCTGTTTTCAATCTGTATTTCTTTCTTTATTTATTTTTAAGTAAATATAAATACATTATAATTCAAAACGGTCATACGTAACAAACAAAAAAGCCGATTTCAAATTGAAATCGGCTTTAAAATATTTCGACAAAATGTGATTTACCTCTCACATTTTACAATAATCATTTTACTAAATAAACACACTCAATACAAAGTAAACCAAACCAGCCAATAAAGCCGAAATAGGAATAGTTAGTATCCACGCCCAGATTAAACTAACGGTAACTCCCCAACGAACAGCAGAAACACGTTTTGTTAATCCAACTCCAATAATAGAACCCGTAATCGTGTGTGTTGTACTTACCGGAATTTTTAAGTGTTCTGTAAAATAAAGTGTTAAAGCTCCTGCAGTTTCAGCTGCAACTCCTTCAAACGAACTTACTTTTGTGATTTTGGAACCCATTGTTTTTACAATTTTCCATCCACCACTCAAAGTTCCCGCTGCAATTGCAGAATAACAAGCCAAAGGAATCCATCCCGGCATTACTCCTTTTACACCTAAATCATCGTTTGGTAAAACAACATCTAACCAAGAATCCATATGCACACCAGGATTAGTGTTGATATAAACCGCTACTGCAGCTGCAATAATACCCATTACTTTTTGAGAATCATTCCCTCCGTGACCTAAACTAAAGGCTGCAGAAGACAATAATTGCATTTTTTTCAAAGCAGCATCTGCCTGATGAAGATTCAAACTACTGAATATCAAACAAAACAAACTTACGGTTAAGATGATAAAAGCAACTAAAAACCATTTAATATTGTGCGGATCAAAAGCTACACTCCAAAAATGAGATTCAAAACGTGGTTTTCCATGCTCAACAATCTCTGAATAAGGAATCATTAAACTGCTCACCATCCAGATTGTCGCAATCATCAGTGCTACAGTAAATATTTTTGGTCCAATACTTTTACGCGAAGCATTCAACAACCAGATCGAAATCAAATAAGAAGCCAATGCTCCCAATAATGGCGCCAACACAATAAAAGCAATAATAATAAGTACTCCTGAAGGCATTGCTCCTTCTTTACCAGCCTTGTACCAGCTTACGATTTCGTACCAGTAATGAGTTGTTCCGTCTTCGCCCACATATCCTGAAAATCCATGTACAGCGATCGCATGAGCAATTGCTGCTCCGGCAAAACCACCAATCAGCGTATGAGAAGAACTTGAAGGAATTCCTAACCACCAAGTCAATAAATTCCAACAAATAGCTGCAATAACTCCTGCGAGGATTACAACAAGGTTAATTTCCATGGTGTGCGCTGTTTTAGCAACGGTATCAGCAACACCAAATCCAAAAACCCAATAGGCCAGAAAGTTAAAAAATGCTGCCCAAAGAACGGCCTGAAAAGGCGTCAGAACCTTGGTCGCAACAACAGTCGCTATAGCATTTGCCGCATCATGAAAACCGTTGATGTAATCAAAAATTAAAGCTAATACTATAATAATTATAAGTAGCGTCATAAATTATAACTTCAGAATGAAATAAATTGAATTAAGAATGTTTTACAGAAATAGATTCCAGTATGTTCGCAACACTCTTACATTTGTCTGTTGCTGATTCTAAAACAGATAACACTTCTTTATACTTAATAATGTTTTTTGCGTCTGTTTCGTTTTCAAAAATTTCAAAAACTGCTTTATTATAAACGTTATCCGACTTGTTCTCCAGTTTATTAATTCTGGCACAAGCTTCTTTGATAATGTTCATGTTTTTTAAGTTACTTAACTCTTTTACAGCACTATCGATATTCTGACAAGCTTCAAGGTTAATTTCAGTCATTTTTCTGATTGACTTTGTAATCTTATCTACCTGATATAATTTCATTCTGCTTGCCGCACCATGAAGGTAATCGGCAACGTTATCAATTGAAGTAATCAATGTATGAATATCCTCTCTGTCAAATGGAGTAATAAAATTTCTACTCAATTCAAGATTGGTTTGACGTGTAATGTCTTCTCCTTTTTGCTCTAACTCATCTATTTTTTGAAAAAGAACTTCTCTTTCTTTCAATGGAAGGTTTACAGCTTCGTGTAAATTAGAAGCTAACTCAATTAAATTGCTTGAAGCCTCTTCAAAAAGTGGAAAGAATTTCTTGTCTTTCGGCACTAAAAATTGGAAAATACTGTTTATTGACATTTTTATATTTTTGATAGTGCAAAATTACTTCAATATTATTTTGCCATGTTAAGCCATTGTTAACAAATCGTTTTCAATTTGAAAACTGTCAAGGAATTCAACTGTTTTTTTAATATCATAATGCAGGATTCTGTCTTCTTTAACCAAAGGCACCACTTCTCTGTAACTGCTTAAGAATGTTTCAATAAAATCACTTGATTTTAAAGGTTCTCTGTAAGCAATCGCCTGTGAAGCGTTCATTAATTCGATGGCTAAAATACGCTCCAGGTTGTCCATAACACGCAATGCTTTTGTAGCTCCGTTTGCTCCCATACTCACGTGATCTTCCTGTCCGTTACTTGAAACAATACTATCTATACTCGAAGGTGTAGCCAATTGTTTGTTCTGACTTGCGATACTTGCCGCTGTATATTGCGGAATCATAAATCCTGAATTCAATCCCGGATTATCCACCAAGAATGCCGGAAGATTACGCAATCCTGAAATTAACTGATAGGTTCTTCTTTCAGAAATACTACCCAATTCTGCCAAAGCAATTGCCATGAAATCCAAAGCCAAAGCTAAAGGCTGTCCGTGGAAATTCCCTCCTGAGATAATCTGATCTGCTTCTATGAAGATATTAGGATTGTCGGTAACGGAGTTAATTTCGGTTTTGAATACTTTTCTAACATAATCAATCGCATCTTT
This sequence comes from Flavobacterium sp. WG21, assembly GCF_000335775.1. Lineage (NCBI taxonomy): Bacteria > Pseudomonadati > Bacteroidota > Flavobacteriia > Flavobacteriales > Flavobacteriaceae > Flavobacterium > Flavobacterium sp. WG21. The sequence continues at coordinate 7,387 of NZ_AMYW01000011.1, read as the reverse complement.
TGAAGCACCGTGAACCTGAGGCATACAACGGAAAGAATACGGATCTTGTACGTGTTTTTTCTCCTGAGCAATAATCTCACTTCCGTCTAAAAATTCAGTAAGGCGCTGTGCTGTTACAATCTGTCCTTTGTGAGGACGTATAAAATGGATCAATTCGTTAAAAGGCTCAATTCTTCCATCAAAACCTTCTAATGAAATAGCTCCGATCAAATCTGCCAAATAAGAATATTTGTAAGCTTTTAATAAAATATGTGCTCCGTACGCACTCATGAACTGAGTTCCGTTTAACAAAGCCAAACCTTCTTTAGACTGTAAAACAATTGGCTCCCAGTTAAAGTGTTTTAAAACTTCGGCTGCGGCTGTTTTTTTACCTTCAAAAAGAACTTCACCCTCACCTAATAAAGGTAACGATAAATGTGCTAAAGGTGCCAAATCTCCTGAAGCCCCTAAGGATCCCTGAGTATAAATCACCGGAAGAATATCATTATTGTAAAAATCTACTAAACGCTCTAAAGTTTGCAATTGAACTCCTGAATGTCCATAACTCAAAGATTGGATCTTAAGCAACAGCATCAATTTTACAATTTCAGCCGGAACCTCTTCTCCTGTTCCGCAAGCATGCGATTTTACAAGATTCTCCTGAAGCTGAGATAAATTTTCATTCGAAATTTTCACATTACAAAGCGAGCCAAAACCAGTGTTGATTCCGTAAATAGGTTCAGAATGTGAAGCCATTTTTTTATCGAGATAATCACGGCATTTTTGAACGTTTACTTTTGCCTCTTCTGATAATTCAAGCGTTTTCTGATTGACAATAATTTCCTGTAAAGCTTCTAAACTTAGGGTTTCTGTGCTGATATAATGGATTTCTTTCATGCTGTTTAAAATTTAAGACTTCAAAATTCAGCAAATCAATATTAAAAAGCAACATTTATTCCTAATAATTAAAAAATGATTCTCACGAATTCCCCGATTTTGCTCTTTTCACAATAGTAATCCGGCAAAACCAAGGACATCTTTTTATCCTAATAAGGTACCTCTATTTTTTAACAAGAAAACGACAAAAGCAATTAATTCCTACCGATTTTATAGACTAATGACGTTTTTAGATGTTTTTCAAGATTAAAAATCAGACTATTAAGCACATCTCTTTTAAAGATAAGTTCCAATAATTATATGAATCCATCAATTTAACACACACAATTCTGACAAAAAGCTCAATATTGATTTGCTGAATTTTGAATTTTTAAAATATTCATAAAAAGACCGGAAAGATTTTTAACTTTTATAAAAAACTGTACTTTTGAAAAACCAAAATGAAAAGTAACAGCGTAAAATATCATTCTACACTAACAACTCAAACCAGAGTTGCAATCGCTGCTATTACAATTTCAACTACAACAACTACTACCCCTTAGGGGTATACATTTTACATATCACTCAGGTTACCTAGTACTTTTTTCTAAGAAGAAGAGAGTTATTGGATACATAAAAAACATTTACAAAGAAAAAAAATAGTCGCAGTTTTCAGTTTCAGTTCACAGTTGATAACCTTTGAACCTTTGTTACTAAAAATCTTTGCGCCTTATTAAAAAACATCAAAAATGAAAGTATTAAAATTTGGCGGAACTTCGGTTGCCAATGCACAAAATATAAAACTAGTTCTCGAAATAATCAATCAAAAATCAAAGCAGGACCAATTGGTTGTTGTAGTATCAGCTTTAAGCAAAGTTACTGATTTACTGCAATTGGCAGCAGCAAAAGCCGCCGCTAATGACGAAAGCTTCAGAGAAATTGTTGCTGAAATCGAGAAAAAACACCTTGACACTTTAAAAGAATTAATTCCGGTTAGCGAACAAAGCAGTTTACTGAGCCATGTAAAAAGAATCATCAATCATTTAGAAACTTTATTAGACGGCTGTTTCTTACTGGGTGAATTATCTCCCAGAACTGCCGATACTATTTTAAGTTTTGGAGAGCTGCTTTCGTCTTACATCATTGCTCAGGCGTATCAGCAAATTGATAAAAATGCGGTTTACAAAGACAGTCGCGAACTGATTAAAACCAACAATAACTTTGGAAAAGCCGTCGTAAATTTCGAAGTTTCCAACCAATTGATAAGAACGTATTTTGCCGAAAATCAGTCTAAAATTAGTATTCTTCCAGGGTTTATTTCTCAAACTCTTGACGGAATCGCTACTACCTTAGGCCGTGGAGGTTCTGATTATACCGCTGCCATAGTTGCCGGAGCACTTGAAGCAGAACAATTAGAAATCTGGACTGACGTGAATGGAATGTTTACGGCCAATCCAAAAATTGTTAAACAGGCCCACCCTATTGCTACGATCTCTTATCAGGAAGCGATGGAGTTATCGCATTTTGGCGCCAAAGTGCTGTATCCACCAACAATTCAGCCCGTTTTAAGAAAAAACATTCCAATTTTAATCAAAAACACTTTTGAACCGGAAGCTGAAGGAACCTTAATTTCAGATCAGGTTTTGTCAAAAGATACGGTTGTAAAAGGAATCAGTCATATCGATAATATTTCATTAGTAACCCTTGAAGGTCCCGGAATGATTGGAGTTTCAGGTTCATCGAAACGTTTGTTTGAAGTACTGTCTCAGGAAAAAATCAACGTTATTTTTATTACTCAGGCTTCTTCTGAGCATTCGATCTGTATCGGAATTCTGAATTCGGATGCGGATAATGCCGAGGCTGCCATCAACAGAGCTTTTGAAGTAGAGATTTCACAAAACAAAATCGATCCTTGTATTGTCGAAAAAGACCTGTGCATTATCGCTTTGGTGGGCGAAAACATGAAGAACCATCAGGGTTTAAGCGGCAGAATGTTTAGCACTTTAGGAAAAAACAATGTCAACATACGCGCCATTGCACAAGGAGCTTCTGAACGTAATATTTCTACTGTAATCAACGAAAGAGATGTTAAGAAAGCACTGAACACTTTACACGAAAACTTCTTTGAAGAAAACACCAAACAGCTCAATTTGTTTGTGATGGGTGTTGGAAATGTGGGTGAAAAATTCATCGAGCAAATTCACAATCAAAGGAAGTTTCTAAAAGACAACCTGAAAATCAATGTTCGTGTGATCGCTTTGTCTAATTCCCGAAAAATGCTTTTTGACGAGGATGGAATTTCATTAAAAGACTGGCAATCGGCTTTGGATAAAGGTGAAAATGCTAATAAAGAAGCTTTCATCACTCGTGCGAAGGAATTAAACCTGCGTAACAGCATTTTTGTTGATATTACTGCAAATGCAAACGTGTCTGAAACCTACGAAAATTTCTTAAAACAAAGTATTGCCGTGGTGACTTGCAACAAAATTGCCTGCTCGTCTGCCTATGACAATTATAAAAAATTAAAGAATTTATCCCGTCAATACAACGCTCCGTTTTTATTTGAAACCAATGTTGGAGCGGGATTGCCAATTATTGATACCGTGAAAAACTTAATCGCTTCAGGTGATAAAGTGCATAAAATTCAGGCGGTTCTATCCGGAAGTCTGAACTTCATATTCAACAATTTCGATAAAGACAATTCTTTTCATGATGTGGTAAAAGAAGCCGGAGTACAAGGTTTCACAGAGCCGGACCCGAAAATTGACTTAAGCGGAATCGACGTAGCCCGTAAAATCCTGATCCTGATCCGCGAAAGCGGTTATGAAATGGATATTGACGCAATTGCCAACGAATCTTTCCTGCCAGCCGAATGTCTTGCCACAACTAACAACGAAGATTTCTTTGCTTCTTTAACGCAACATGCTCCTCATTTTTCAAAAATCTATGACGAAGCGTTAAGCAAAGATTCCAGATTGAAGTATGTAGCACAATTTGAAAACGGAAAAGCAAGCGTTGGTCTGCAATTCATCCCGAAAGAGCATCCTTTTTACAATTTAGAAGGAAAAGACAATATTGTACTTTTCTATACCGATCGTTACGTAGATCAGCCTCTGTTGATCAAAGGCGCCGGAGCGGGTGCAGCCGTTACCGCATCGGGAATTTTTGCGGATGTAATTAGAATTGGAAACATTTAATGAGGTACAAAGGCTCAAAGGTGCAAAGGGACAAAGTTAAAAACCTTTGAGCCTATGAACCTTTGCCTCTCTGAACCTATAAAAAAGGCAAAACCTTTGTTCCTTTGAACCTTTGCCACTTTGAACCTATAACAAATGACACAAATTAAACTATTTTGCCCGGCCACAATCGCGAATCTTTCGTGTGGATTTGATGTACTAGGGCTTTGCTTAGACAATGCGGGCGATGAAATGATCGTTCGAAAAGTAGCTCAAAAAGGAGTTCGAATCACCAAAATTGAGGGAGCCGATTTGCCTTTAGAAACGGAGAAAAACGTTTCCGGAGTTGCGGCTTTGGCCATGTTGGAGACACTTGATGTAGATTGCGGCTTCGAAATCGAAATTTATAAACACATTAAAGCCGGAAGCGGAATCGGAAGCAGTGCTGCTAGTTCTGCGGGAGCGGTTTTTGGAATCAATGAATTGCTTGGAAGACCTTATTCCCGCAAAGATTTGGTGCAATTTGCCATGCAGGGTGAAAAACTGGCCAGCGGAAACGCTCATGCCGACAATGTCGCTCCTGCCCTTTTGGGCGGTTTTACGCTCGTAAGAAGTTACGCCCCCTTAGACATTATCCGAATTGACAGCCCGGAGGAATTGTTCGCTACGGTGGTACATCCACAAATCGAATTGAAAACTTCGGATGCACGCTCGGTACTGAAACAAAACGTTTCTCTGAAAAGTGCCATCATGCAATGGGGAAATGTGGGCGGATTAGTCGCTGGATTATACACCAAAGATTACGATTTAATCGGACGTTCGCTTCATGACGAAATCGTTGAGCCTTTAAGAAGTGTTTTAATTCCAGGTTTCGACCAAATCAAACAAACGGCTCTTGAAAACGGTGCTTTAGGTTCCGGAATCTCAGGTTCTGGCCCGTCGATTTTTGCTTTAAGCAGAGGAAAAGAAACCGCCAATCAAATCGCCAAAGCCATGAGCGACGTTTACGAAAAAATGAATTTACCATATGAAATTCATGTTTCTAAAATTAATCCTGATGGTGTTAGAGTTTTGTAATCGTATAAATCATGGATGAAATAACAAAAGAGGAGCAAATTGAAAATTGGTTGAGAATTGGTTTAAGTCAGCCTCAAGACAGACTTTCTGAAATTTTTTATTTTGATAGAAGAGACAATCAGTTTTTCTCCATTCTTGTTGCAGATTATTTTCATTTTGACAAGAATTATAATATCCCGAAAAATGCTGTTTCAAGCTATCCTGAAAGTACTTTAATTGTATTAGCAGATAGAATGAAACGAATTGAGAATGTTGATAAATCAATTATTACATTAAGCAGAACCAAAAAAGGTGAAGATAGTACCGATGAATATTTAAATCGAAAGATGGAGGCTTTTTTAAATTTAAATTCAATAGATATTACAACAGCAACGATTTGGGAAGTTGATGAAATTGGAAGTGTGACTATTAACTTATTAGAAGACGAATCAGAAATTGATATAAAAAAGCAAAAAAGTTGGTGGGAATTTTGGAGATAAAAGCAACCAAAATAATTTACAAAAACAATAAATTGTCGATATCATAAATCATTAAATAAAAATATTTTAAATAATTACAGGCTTCGTTTTTTTACGCAAGGCAAAAAGCTTAAAGCCTACTGCCTAAAGCCTAAAGCAAAAAACCAATGAAATACTACAGTTTAAACCATAATGCCCCAAAGGTTTCGTTTCAGGAAGCCGTAATACAAGGACTCGCGAGTGATAAAGGATTATATTTCCCTGAAAACATCACTCCTTTAGACCCTTCGTTTTTTGATGAAATTGAAAATTTAAGCCACGAGCATATTGCTTTTGAAGCGATCAAACAATTCGTTGGCGATGAAATACCGGCAGACAAATTAAAAGAAATCATTGCGGATACTTTGGTTTTTGATTTTCCGGTAGTGAAAGTCGAAAACGGAATCTACTCCTTAGAGTTATTCCACGGCCCAACCATGGCGTTTAAAGACGTTGGCGCACGTTTTATGTCACGCTGTCTGGGGTATTTTAACAGAGACAATAAAGACGCTAAAAACACTGTTCTTGTAGCTACTTCCGGAGATACAGGCGGAGCGGTTGCGAGCGGATTTTTAGGTGTTGACGGCGTCGATGTGGTGATTTTATATCCGTCAGGAAAGGTGAGCGACATTCAAGAGAAACAATTGACCACTTTAGGACAAAACATAAAAGCGCTGGAAGTTGACGGTGTTTTTGACGATTGCCAGGATATGGTAAAAAAAGCGTTTTTAGATGAAACTTTAGCACACAAGAACCTGACTTCGGCGAATTCTATTAATATTGCCCGATGGCTGCCACAAATGTTCTATTTTTTCTTTGCTTACAAAACTTTGAAAAGCCAAAACAAACCATTGGTTTTTTCTTGCCCAAGCGGTAACTTCGGAAATATCTGTGCCGGAATCATGGCAAAGAGATTAGGATTACCAATTGAACATTTTGTAGCATCCACCAACGTAAACGATACTGTACCAAGATTCTTAGAAAACGGAAAATACGACCCAAAACCTTCTAAAGCCACAATCTCTAACGCGATGGACGTTGGAAACCCAAGCAACTTTATCCGTATTCAGGAATTGTACAACAACGACTTAAAAGCGTTCGAAAAAGACTTCTCCTCTTATAGTTATACCGATGAAGAAACACTTCTTGCTCTAAAAAATATTTATAACACAAACGGTTATATCGCAGAACCTCACGGTGCTGTTGGTTATCTAGGTTTGAAGAAAGAACTGGAGAAACACCCCAACGCCATTGGTATTTTCTTAGAAACAGCACACCCTATTAAGTTCTTAGATGTGGTTGAACCGGCTTTAGGGATTACTCTTCCGATTCCTGCTCAAATTGAGAGTGTTATTAATGAGGAGAAAGTTTGTGTGAAGATTGGGAATTATGAGGAGTTGAAGAGTTTCTTGGGATAATATTTTATTCTTTTATATAATTTAAAAGCCACGTTTTACATTGATTATTTCTTGTAATTTGTGGTTTTTATTTAATTGTTTTTTGTAAACGAAATTATTATGTTTACAAAACCAAAAATATTTAATAATTAAAGCATGAATAAGTTAAAAAATAATTTTTTTCCATTAATTTTTATTGTCATTGGCATATACTTGTTATTTATACCACAAGTTTTAGTACTAAAAAATGAAATGTTTTTCGCTCTCACAAAAGCCTTTTCACAAGCTTTTATAATAGCTGGAATTATTTTGTATTTATTACAAACAATTCAAAATAGATTAGCAAGGATAGAAGATCAATTAGAAATCAACAAAGATAATAATG
>NZ_AMYW01000010.1:0-140665 GCF_000335775.1 Flavobacterium sp. WG21 | reverse complement strand
CTGCCCTAGAGAGCGGGCTTCAAAAGATCTGGTCGTCTGTATTAAAATCAGATGATTTAGGAGTTAATGACAACTTTTTTGAATTTGGAGGGCATTCCCTTAAAGCCATTCAGATATTGAGTCGTATCAAGAGTGAGATGGGATTGAACGTTACTCTTAAAACAATGTTTTTAAATCCTACAATTCGCAGATTGGGGAACGTTTTAGACAAATCAGTTTCCTTGGTTAAAGAACAGATTGAACCTATTGGTTTGCAACCTTTTTATGAAGTTTCGAATGCACAGAAACAAATATGGATAGGTCACCAGATGCAAGAGCATAAAAATTCGTTTTTAATTACTTCGGCATTTGAGTTAAAGGGCGATTTAGAAATTGAAGGAATTAGACAAGGATATGAATCGCTGATTAATAAGTATGAGATACTAAGAACGACATTCACAATTAGAGAGGAAAAAATTGTACAAGAAATACATCCTGAAAATTCTAAATTCACTAATTTAAAAGTTTTAAGAACAATAGAAAAATCAGGGTATTCCAATTGTTATAATATAATAAAAGAAGATCTGGATGAATTGTATGATTTGGAGCATGGGCCTTTACACAAAATGTGGGTTCTAAGCCAAAATAAAGAAAAGCATACTTTGATATTTGTAATTAACCATATTATATCAGATGGTTGGTCTGTAAACCTGTTATTAAATGAATTATTACAACAGTATGAACATTTTGTTACGAATCAGATTGAAACTTTAAAACCACTACCATTTCAATACAAAGATTATGTCGTTTGGCATAAGAAGAAAATAAATGATATGGATTTTGTAGCCGTTAAGAATTTTTGGATTCAGCAACTCAAAGGTGATAGTGGAAAACTTAATTTACCTGCTGAATTTTACGGTGGTTCGGATTGTTTAAAAACAGGTAAAGAAGTGTTAAATTTAACAAGAAAGCAAACGGAAATTCTTACCGAAATTGCAAAAGTAAATGAAACAACCTTATTTACAGTGGTTATGGTCTGTCTTAAAATTGCGCTGGCTTCATTAACTAATAATAATAAAAATATTACATTTGCTATACCGGTTTCAGGAAGAGATTATGATGGATTAGAAAATCAAGTAGGAATATTTATCGATTTGATATTACTGAAAAGTAATAGTATTGAAAAGAATACTTTTAATGAGAATGTTCTTCAAACAGGAGCATTAATGCTTGAGGCCATGCAGAATCAGTATCCTTTAGACTTACTAGTTGAAGAACTCAGTTTGAATGCTTCAGAGCTGTATGATGTTGGGTTTACATGGCAAAACACTGAAAACATGGTAGATATAGGAATTTCAGAGACAAGTGGACTAGAAATTTCGCATTTAGATATTTTCAACAATAGCGCAAAAGCTAATATTTGGTTTCATGGATGGGAATCAAATGAACAGATAGGTATCGTTTTGTTATATAGACAAAATTATCTAAATTGCAGTGGGGCTTCAAGGTTGTTGTCTTATTTTCAGTCTGTTGTGAGTTGTGTGGAAGAGGAATCTGAAGTTTCAATTTTAGAAATACATAAAAATATCCATAAAAGTAGTATCATGCAGGAAAAGCAAAATGAGAGTTTAAAAAAAGAAAAAAACTTAGAGAAGTTTTTTGTCACAAAAAAAAATGTGGTTGAAATAAGTAAAAATCATCTCATCGAATTTAGTCCTTTCTCAAATGAAAAAAGATATCCTATACTAGCACGACCATTGGTAGAAGATATTGATCTGAATATTTGGATAACAGATAATAAAGAACAAGTTAATAATTTTCTGAAGACCAATGGAGCCGTACTTTTTAGAGGATTTAAACCTTCTGGTGTAGAGAGATTTAAAGAGTTTGCAAATTCTGTAGGTAGTACTTCTATGGAATATACGGACCAATCATCACCAAGAACGTTGCTTACAGAAGGTTTATATACTAGCACAGATCATCCTGCAGATCAGTATATAAATTTACATTGTGAGTTATCTTATTCACATGATTGGCCTCTGCAAATCTTATTTTACTGTGATATACCATCTGAAACCGGTGGAGAAACTCCTATTGCAGATAGCCATGCAATCTATAATGAGCTTTCAATACTAACGAGAGAAAAATTTTTAGATAAGGGAATCAAATATGTAAGAAATTTAATTTCGGGGATTGGACTTTCATGGCAAGATGTCTACCAAACAACAGATAAGAAAGAAGTCGAAAAAATATGTAACAAGCACAAAATTGATTTCGAATGGATAAGTGAAGAACATTTGAGAGTGTCCTGGACTAGGTCAGCGATAATGGCACACCCTGTTACAAATGATATGTTATGGTTTAATCATGGTTTCTTTTTCAATGCTATAAATATTGATTCTTCTATATTGGACTTTATTAAAGATAAAGAAAACTATCCTTTTAATACCTTTTATGGTGATGGTGAACCAATTGAGTATGAGACTTTGGAAGAGATAAAAAATGCTTACGAATCTGCTAAGATCAGTTTTAAGTGGGAAAAAGGAGATATTTTGTTGTTGGACAATATGAGAATTGCACACGCAAGAAATTCTTTTACAGGCAATAGAAAGGTATACGTATCTATGAATAATCCTTACAGTAAGTTGTAAATATAGAAATAATTAATCATGCATGAATCCCTTATCGGTATAGAACTTTCACAGAACCAAAAAAGAACTTGGCAATTTTTAAATAAATCTATAAACCAATATACACATCTTGTTTTTGAAATAGACAACGTAAAATCTCATGAGTTGATAGCCGCTATTCGTGCGGTAATTAATGAGCATGAAATATTAAGAAGTGCTTTCAAAACGGTGATAGGAATTCCTCATCCATTGCAAACATTAAGTTCAAAATGGACAGGATCTTTAGAAGAATTTGATTTTTCTAAAAATGCCGGAATTATTGATACGGAAAAGATCGAGCTCGTAATGAAAGAGAGTATAGATTTGATTAATACTGTAGATAGTCAAATTTATTGGAATATTCGTCTAATACAAACTACAGAGAGATCAAGCGTTTTATCGCTGGTTTTTTCTTCGATGATAGCAGATGTCAGATCTGTAATTAATCTTGTGCATGAAATAGAGGATAAATACAACAATGATCCGGGAGTGATAAAGGATAACTATCAGTTTTCCCAATTCTCAGAATGGCATAATGCATTATTAAAGGAGGAAGTGGACGAGGATAGTGCAGCAACTTTTAAATTCAACTTTGAAAAATTAGATCTGAAACTCCCATTTGAAAGTAATGGGAAATTTCACAAGGGATCTGATGATAGGGTACTAAATTTTGAATTCGATCAAAAACAAATAGAGAAAATAGAGTCATTGTTAGTAATGATTCCTGGACTTTCAATGTCAGATATATATAGATCTATTTGGTATTTATTGATATGGAATTATACAGGTAATGCCAGTGATATGGTTATGGGGAGTGCTATGGAATATAGGCCTTATGAGGAGTTTAAAACCATTTTTGGCCCTTTTTTAACAATACTTCCATTGAATTTAGTTCCGGAAAGTACAGATACTTTTGCTGAATTTTCGATGAAGTTAAGTCTTAAGAATAATAAAATTCAAGAGTCTCAGGAATATTTTTCATTAAGTGAGTTGAACTCGCAAAAAGGGAAGCTGTTGCCATGCAGTTTCCCATTTGTATTCGAATACATAAATCTCAAATCGCTCTCGGAAAGTTCCTTTAATAATATTCGACTGATAAACAGATATGATAATTCAAAATTGAAATTAACATGTCAAGATTATGGTAACAAAATAGTATTTGAACTCATTGAAAATGGTTCGTTGGTAGTTGAACAGTCGATAGATGAGATTCACGCAAAGTTTTTATTTACTTTAGATAGATTACTAGATGATCCTCAAGTTGTTTTAACACAATTATTTTCTCCTTGCGCATCTGAAAAGATGAGGCTGTTAAATTTGAGTAAAAACAAAATGCAGTTAGTAAATGATAGGACCTTAGTAGAATTGTTTGAAGAACAAGCTAGAAAATATCCAAATAAAGTAGCATTACATTTTTTAGACAAACAATTATCCTATTCTGAGCTAGATACAATGAGCAATAGTATTGCAAATTGGTTACTTGAAAAGAAAAAAATACAGAAAGGTGATTGTGTTGCTGTACAGCTAAAAAGATCAGAGTTACTCATAGCGACTATTCTGGGTATCATAAAAGCAAATGGTGTTTACCTTCCTATGCCTTTAGATTTACCAAAAAAACGACTCAATTATATATTAGAGGATAGTCAGGCAATCTTATTGATTTCTGACTTTGTCGATATTGACTCAGTTGAAGTAGAATGTTTTACAAGTGGTAATTTAGAAAATGAAATAAGAGGGATTGGTAGCAATAAACCACTTGTAGAAATTCAATCTGAAGATTTAGTTTATATAATATATACTTCAGGTTCAAGTGGAAAACCCAAAGGTGTTGCGATCCGTCATAAATCCCTTGGGAATTATCTAAATTGGTTTAAAACCAACTATTCAATCACAGATAGTGATAATTCTTTGCTTCTTTCATCTATAGCTTTTGATTTAAGCTACACGTCTCTTTGGCCCCCCCTTGTAACTGGAGGTACATTATTTATAGTAGAAGAAACACCTTATTTTAATACAGAGGAGGTTATTCGCTATTTAGCTACTTATAATATTACTTATATTAAAGCGACTCCTTCTCATTTCAATATGATTGTCAACGATTTTAGTTTTGATAAAAAAGTTGCGGACTTTTCATTGAAATGGATACTGCTCGGTGGAGAAAAAATTTTAATAGAGGATCTAAGACAATATTATCAAAAAGATAGTACTACGCGTTTTGTAAACCATTATGGTCCCACTGAAACCACTATTGGCGTTTTAACTCAGACAATATCTCATGATTCTCTCGATGTATTTAGTGCAAAACCAGTTATTGGACATCCTATAGCGAATACGCAAGTTTATATATTGGATGAGCAACAAAATATGGTTTCGATAGGGTTTATTGGTGAAATTGCAATCTCTGGTGATGGGCTTTCTAAAGGATACATTAATAACGATGAATTAACTCAAATTTCTTTTACAAGAAATCCTTTGGTTGATTCTGGTAAAATTTATAGAACTGGTGATTTGGGGCGTATGCTTCCAGATGGTGCAATTGAATTTTTGGGGCGCAAAGACAGTCAATCAAAAGTAAGGGGGTATCGTATAGAATTAGGAGAAATTGAGTCAGCTTTGAATTCACAGGATCGTGTTGAACAAGCAGTAGTACTACTAGATTCTTCAACCGATGAATCTCAGATTATTGCATTCTATAAGTCTGCAGATCCTTTGGATCATAATAAAATGCATAATGAACTGAAAGAATGGCTGCCAGACTATATGTTACCTCATTTAATTATACACATTAAGGACATTCCACTCAACCAAAACGGAAAAATTGATAGGATCGAACTGATGAGATATTCCGTTGAGAAAACACAAAAAAAACTTGTTCTGCCTCAGGGGAAATATGAAAATGCGATTTTGGAAATTTGGAAAGAGGTTTTAGGTAAAGATGAGATTAGTACGACTGATAACTATCTGGAAATAGGAGGACATTCCTTAAAAGCGGTACAGATTCTATCAAGAATTTTAAAACAACTTGATATCAAGATAGAGCTAAGAGATATATTTACACATGCTACTATTCAGGAATTAGCGAAACATCTTGAAGTATTAAAAAAAACAAAATTCAAATCAATTCCGGTAGTTCCAAAACAAACGTACTATGATTTGTCTATCAATCAAAAAAGATTATGGGTTTTAGATCAATTTAAGGAAAGTAAAGTAGCGTATAACCGACCATCAGGATACTACTTTGAAAATCTGGATATTAACGCATTTACCAAAGCTTTCGCAGAATTGATTCAGCGTCATGAGAGTTTGAGAACCAATTTTGTAATGATAAATGGAGAGCCTAAGCAAAAGATTAATGAAAATGTTTTTCCGGATTTTCAAGTAACAGATTTAAGAGGTGAGGAATATCTTGATCGAATTGAAGAGGTTAAAAATGAAGAGATTAATAAGCCTTTTGATTTGTCAAGTGATGTTTTACTGAGAGGGAAGCTACTTAGATATGACGAAAATAAGTATCTTTTTTTATTCACCATCCATCACATTACGACAGATGGTTGGTCTGTTGAAATTCTGACGAATGAATTAATGCGTTTATATGATGCTTTTTCCAATAATCTGCAAAACCCTCTTGTGCCCCTGGATATTCAATATAAGGATTATACTTATTGGTATAATGAGTGGGTTGATTCTGAGGATTCTAAGGAATATAGGAACTTTTGGAACGGGTATTTGTCCGGAAACCTTCCAAGGCTTTCAATTCCTTTGGATAATCCGAGAGCTTCCGTGAAATCTTATAACGGTTCATTCTTGGAGTTTTTTATTGATGATCTGGAGACGATTAAATTAAAAAATCTAACGATGTCAAAAGGTGGTAGCTTATTTATGATCATATTGGCAATTTTAGATGTAATGTTTTACAAAATATCTGAGCAAGAAGATATAATAATTGGAACGGTTGATTCTGGGAGAAATCATCAAGATCTGGAGAATCAGGTAGGTTTTTATATTAACATATTAGCATTGAGGAATAGCATAAAAGGAGACCAAAACTTTGATCAGATTCTATTAAATACAATCAATAGTACCCTGGAAGTTTACAAATACAAAATGTATCCCTTTGACAAAATCATTGAAAATCTTGCATTACCACGGAGTTTAAATAGATTTCCTTTATTTGATGTTGTTTTGTCTGTTCAGAATGCCAATGTAGAACAATACGCTTTGGATCGTGTTGGAGAAGACATGGAAACAACCTATTTTGATACCGGTTTTGTAAAAAGCGTATTCGATTTAATTTATGACGTAAGAGAGGTTGGTAATAAACTAAATGTTATTTTGTATTATAATACTGACTTGTTTCAACCACAGACTATAGAGAATTTTAAGAACCTTTTTATAGATACTATAAAAGCGGTCACAAATGATCCGTTTAAATCGATACAGGATATAGAGAGCATAGAGAATAAGTATGATTTTACTGAGAAAGGGGATAATTTCTACGAATATGAATTCTGATGTATTCTGGAAGAAATAACATTATCAAAATTTTGTGCACTCAGGAGAAATTAACATTAAAAATTATTACAGCAATATTTAACATATGAATAAAATTGAACAGGTGACAAAAAAAGTAGTTGGAGACAAATTTACTTTTACATTAAATAAAGGATATGAACTAAGTGATGTTTATGTACAAAAAAGGTTTACGTTAGATCCATCTTCCAGAGCTGGAATTGCAAAATTAGTTAACGATAATTCTCGCGGTTTTTTTATTTTTATGTTATCTGCAATTGCAATTGTAGTGAAAAAATTTTCGCAAGATCCTCCAATATTTTTATCGGTTCCTGATAACAAAAATTCTCCGGTTGCTTTACAGTTTGCGATCCTGGATTATATTACATTTAGAGAGATTCTTAACATTGCAAAAAACAATTTGAACAAATTATTTTCAGATAAAAAGATTGAAAATAATGAAAGAGAAGCAGACGAAAATAAAGAAATTACGTCTAATGTTATAGTATTGTTTGATGGGATACATGATATTTCATCGTTTATTTTTGATGATTTTGATTTGGTTTTTATTATTTCGTTAACCGATTACGATCTTTTTATTGATCTTACCTTTAATAAGGGATGTTTCGAAGAACAACAAATAGAAGCGTTCATGGAGCATTTAAACAAGACAATTGGTTATTATGGAATGTTAGATTTAGCATATTCTGACATCGATATTTTTACTGAAAAGCAAAAGTTTGAGATGATCTCAAAAGGAATAGGTTATGCGTCGGATATTTGTTATACTAGTTTACAGGAACTTTTTGAAGCACAAGTAGAAAAATATCCACATAATATTGCGATTCAATACAACGATATTCAACTTACTTACGAACAGCTTAATGCTAAATCAAATCAACTAGCTAATCATTTAATAGATGTTTATGGAGTTAAGCCTGGTGATTTAGTAGGTGTAATGATTGAAAAATCGGAAAGTATGATCATTGCTATTCTGGGAATTTTAAAAGCAGGAGGGGCTTATGTTCCAATAGATATTAATTTACCAAAGCAACGACGTGAATTTATCATTGCAGATGCAGACATAAACACCCTGCTAATAAACTCTAGTGAATCTTTTAACATCACCAATGAAAAAGTTAAGTTGTTTGCACTAGATGTACAGATGGATATGCTAGAGGAGAGTGAAGAGAATCTGAATGTAAAATTAGGAAAGCAAAATTCAGCATATCTAATTTATACTTCTGGTACTTCCGGAAGCCCTAAAGGAGTATTAGTTACACATATCGGAATAGTTAATACAATTCTTAATCAGAGTGAAATTTTGAATATTCAAAATAATGATAAGGTATTGCAATTTGCTTCATTATCATTTGATGCGTCTGTGAGTGAAATTTTTATGGCACTCGGAACAGGAGCTACGCTTATTGTCATAGATAATGATATTGTAAAAAATACAGATTATTTTGTTGATTATATTAAAACCGCCGGAGTAAGCGTACTAACACTTCCTCCAGCTTATTTATATTCTCTTGCTATTGATGAACTTAGTTTCTTACGAGTGTTGCTTACCGCGGGAGAACCTATTAAAGTTGAAGTAGCTAACAGACTTAGGAAGATTGTTAATTATTATAACGCATATGGACCTACAGAGTGTTCAGTTTGTGTGTCTATGTATCATTACAATACATCAATAGAGCATGTAGATAGTATTCCGATCGGAACCCCATTATCAAATACTAGTGTAATCGTATTGGATAATGCTCGTAAATTAGTTCCTGAAGGAGCTGAAGGGGAATTGTATGTTTCGGGAATAGGGTTGGCAGAGGGATACTTAAGAAATATTGATTTAACAAAGTCTAAATTCATTACTGATCTGGATCTTTTTGAAAATAGATGGTATAAAACGGGTGATGTTGTTAAATGGTCAAAGGGACAGCTTATATTTTGTGGACGAAAAGAC
Organism: Flavobacterium sp. WG21; assembly: GCF_000335775.1. Taxonomy (NCBI): domain Bacteria; kingdom Pseudomonadati; phylum Bacteroidota; class Flavobacteriia; order Flavobacteriales; family Flavobacteriaceae; genus Flavobacterium; species Flavobacterium sp. WG21. Next base: position 131,545 of record NZ_AMYW01000010.1, on the reverse strand, counting down.
AGACAAATTAAATTACGAGGGTTTAGGATAGAACCTGAAGAAATTGAATACGTTCTGAAATCACATGCATTAGTTCAAAATGCTTATGTGTACTGTCCGGCTAGTTCTCTCGAAAATGGCATATTAAAAGCTGTAGTAACTGTTGATTCAGAACAAGCTGCAACAATCCATAAAATTCTGGAAATAGAAAAAAAGAACCCGGATCTCGGTAAGAAAAGATATGTGCTACCTAATAATTTGACTATATATCATTCCAATGAATATGAAACAAAAATGATATATGATGAAATTTTTGAGCAAAAAATATACGATAGAAATGGTCTAAAAATAAATGAGGGAGATATTATTTTTGATGTTGGTTCAAATATTGGATTATTTAGTTTGTATGTAGGCCTTAATTACGATAATGTCAAAATATACTCTTTTGAGCCCATTAAGGAGATATTTGATATCATGGAAAAAAATCTGTCGTTATACCCATTGAATGTTAACACATTCAATGCCGGTATTTCTAAGGAAACCAAAAAAGCATTATTTCAATATTACCCTGATAATACTGCTATGTCGGGAATGTATGGTGGAAGTAGTTCCGAAATGGAAGTGGTAAAACAGTACATGAAAAATAAAATGAACCAAAATCAAGCAGTAGATGAAGGAAATAGCCTTCACGATTTGGTTTCAAGAAAAATGACAACAAATACAGTTGAATGTCAGTTGTTCAGTCTTTCAGAGATTATAGTAAAAGAAAAAATATCTAAGATTGATTTATTAAAAATTGATGTAGAGAAAAGCGAAAAAGATGTTTTAGAAGGGATTTTAGACGAGCATTGGCCTATTATAAAACAAATAGTTATTGAAGTTCATGACCTGGAAGGCAGAATAGATTATATCAAACAATTACTGAGTAGTAAAGGATTCGAATTGAGTGTTTCACAAGACAAAAATCTTGCAGACACGGATATTTATAATATTCATGCGAAAAGGGATTCTAAATTTGATGATGAAAAGTATTCTAATCCTATAGAAAAGTTAAGCCGACCTATTACAAGCCTGGATTTATGTATTGAAGAGATTAAAAGCTTGTGTGCTGAGAAATTGCCTTCTTACATGAATCCTGCACTAATTGACATTATTTATGAATTACCACTTAGTAACAACGGAAAAATAGATGATGTTTTATTAGAAAAATTGGTCACTGCAGGAAATAATGAGTTAGTACCAGAATTACCGAGAAATGAGAAAGAGTCAGTGCTTTTTGAAATATGGACGCAAATACTCACAAAAAAACCTGTAAGTATTTATGATGACTTTTTTTCATTGGGAGGAGATTCAATTAAGGCGATACAAATAGCAAGTAAATTGTACTTACTAAATTATAAAATTGATATTAACAAAATATTTGAGTATCCAACTATTGCTCTCTTATCAGGTCATATTGAACTGACAAATGATCAAATTAGTCAATCCCCGGTTGTTGGTGATATTCCTTTAAGCCCAATACAGCTTGAATTATTTGCTAATGGAAGAAAAGCTCCACAGCACTTCAATCAGTCGGTATTATTATTCTTTGAAAAAAGAGTACAGCCAATAGTGATTGAAAAAGTGTTTACCGTGATTCAGGAACATCATGATGTACTTAGAGCCACCATGAACAAAAAAGGAGAAACCTGGACGATGTATAATAACGACATTAATTTTCCAATATCTATAAGAAAAAAGGATTTAATAGGAGAGCACAATTTTAGAAAAGAAATTGAGAAAGCCTCTCAGGAATTACAGGAAAGCATAGACCTTGAAAAAGGTCCCTTGATGAAACTAGGTTTATTTAGCACAGATGAAGGAGACTATTTATTAATTGTAATTCATCACTTAGTTATTGACACAGTATCCTGGCGAGTATTATTAAAAGATGTTGATCTTCTTATAAATCAATATCAAGAAGGTGAAAAACTTACATTACCATTAAAAACAAACTCATTTAAAGAATGGACAGAATTTCTATATGGATATGCGAATAGCCCAAAATTTAAAGAAGAAAAGCAATTCTGGATTGATTTGGAAAAAACTACTCCATGTAAGTTACCGTTAAAAAATATAGATAGTAACACCCTTGCAGATGCTGAATGGATCGATTTTTCATTAGACATTTCGTATACAAAAAAGTTGCTTACAGAAAGCAATAAGGCGTATAATACAGAAATATCTGATTTATTACTTGCAGCTTTAAGCTTGTCTTTTGAATCTACTTTCAATATGGAGAAAGTTTTAATAAGCATAGAGGGGCATGGAAGGCAACAACTTTCTGAGACTATTAATATTAATAGAACAATCGGGTGGTTTACAATTCATTATCCGGTGGTTATTTCTAATGCGCATGAAGAAGAATTAGGACAACATCTGATTGAAGTGAAAGAGACATTGCGAAAAATACCTCATAAAGGTATAGGGTATGGAATAAATAAATTTTTATCAGGTAATGATGCTATTTCTAAATTAAGTACAGCCCTCTCTCCTCAAATAGCATTCAATTACTTAGGTCAATTTGATTCTGATGTAGAAGATTTATTTTTTTCTGTTTCATCCAATAATAAAGGGGAAAATGTAAGCCCTGAAAGTGATCGACTTCATGATCTGGCCTTTAATGGGTTAATATCCGATGGACAATTATCTGTTTCATTAGAATATAATAAGTATCAATTCGAATATAAAGAGATGCAAGATCTTATTAATTCATTAAAAAAATCGCTCATTGAAATAATTGATCATTGTTCAGGTATTGACAATGAATTAACACCTAGTGATATTACTCAGGAGGATCTTTCCATGGACGATTTAGACGAAATTGCAAAATTATTGAATTAATATAACCCTTAACTAAACAATGATTTCAAAAAAGGCAATAGAAGATATTTACCAGCTTTCTCCAATGCAAAAGGGAATGCTTTTTCATAATTTAGTAGGACAGACAAGTTCATATATCTGTCAGTCCTCATACACTATTAAGGGCGACCTGAATCTAAAGGCTTTGAATAGAAGTATTAATGAACTGGTTGCTTGGCATCCTATATTAAGAACCTCTTTTATTTCTGAAGTAGGAGATGAGCCTCTTCAGGTAGTTCTCAAAGATCGAAAGATTGTAATTGACTTCAATGATATAAGAGGTCTGGAGAATTTAGAGAAAGAAGTCCAAATTAATGAAATCAAATTAAAGTACAAAGTCGAAGGTTTCAATTTAAGTAAAGATATCCTAATTAAGTTTTCAGTACTACATGTTGATGAGAAAGAGTTTATTTTAACTTGGACATTTCATCACATATTAATGGATGGATGGTGTGTTAGTTTACTTGTTAAGGATTTTTATAATTTGTATTACAGTTTTGTAAGTGAAAAACCTTTATCATTAACCCCATCAATGCCCTATAAAAACTATATTCAATGGTTAAAAAATAGGGATAAGGAAAGTTCTATCAGATTTTGGGAATCTTACCTTAAAGGTTATAATCAAAAAGTACTATTTCCTTCTTCTTTGAAGAAAAATGATGAAAAAAACAGTATCGACGATCTTGTAGATAATGAATGTAATTTTGAATTTGATCAGGTACAAAAACTAAAAGAGCTATCAACAACACTTAAAGTTACGGTAAATAGCATTCTTCAAGCTATTTGGGGGATTATTATTAACAAGTACAATGATGCAAATGACATTGTATTTGGGTCTGTAATGTCCGGAAGACCATCCGATCTTTTAGGAATAGATAGTGCTGTAGGTTTATTTATAAATACGGTGCCAATACGAGTTAAGTATAGTGATAATACGAGCTTTGATCAATTGGTACAATTAGTATGGGATGATTCTAAAAAAATCAATAATTTTCAATACGAATCATTAGTAGATCTTCAAAAACTTACCACTCTTAACCAAGAATTAGTTAATAGTCTTTATGTATTCGAAAACTACCCAGATGCAGATAATTTTTCTTCAGATCTTATCAATTCAGAAATTGATGAAAAAGATGTATTAGAAGTTAAAAAGCATAAAATGCATGAAGAGAATAATTATTCTCTTACGTTGATTTGCGTACTGGATGATACTTTGACTCTTAGGTTGGAGTATGATAAATTAAAGCATAGTAAAGAGATAATTCATGCAATGCTTTCTCATTTTAAAAATATGGTCAATCAGATTCTTGAGAAACCTCATGTAAATATTTCTGAACTAAAACTGGTATCAGAGACTGAACAAAATAATATTTTATCACATTGTATTGGTGAGATAAAAAAAGCATCTCCTCATCAGCGTACTATCCATCATGTTTTTGAGGAAGTTGCCGAAAAATATCCGGATGCACCTGCATTAGTTTTTAAAAATTCTAATACTACCTATGCGCAATTAAATGCTGAAGCGAATAAACTTGCCAGGTATCTTCGCGCACAGTATGCAATAAATCCTGATGACAGGGTTGGTCTATTAATGGAACGATCTAATCATATGATTGTGGCGATTCTTGCAATTTTAAAAGCAGGTGGGGCTTATGTTCCTATAGAAGTAGGTACTCCTGTTAAAATGAAGGATAAAATAATAAATGATGCAGATGTAAAGTTAATTATAGCAGATTCTCATTTTGCATTTGATTTGATTGATTTTTATCATGGACCATTATTCGCTTTAGATATACAGGTCGATGAATACGAATCTCAATTAGATGATAATTTGGAAAGTATCAATCAAGATAAAGATTTGGCATACATTATCTATACGTCCGGTTCCACAGGTATCCCTAAGGGAGTAGCCATTGAACATAAAAGCGTAGTAAATTTAGTTCGTGATACACAATATGGAAATATTATACCAAGCGATCATATCTTGCAATTGTCGAATTATGCTTTTGATGGATCGGTGTTTGATATTTTTGGGTGTTTGTTAAACGGTGCAACACTATTTTTAATAGAATATCAATCCATAGTATCTACAGAATTGCTCTTTGATTATATTCGAGATCATAAGATTAATAAAAGTTTTATTACTACATCTTTGTTTAATTTGTTAGTTGAAATGAACCCGCAATTAATAAGTTATTTCGATAATATATATATTGGAGGCGAGCAATTATCACCAAAACACATAAGGAAAGCTCTTAAATATAGAAAGAACGCTGATTCATTAGTTAATTCTTATGGACCAACGGAAGGAAATACATTTGCGTGTTACTACAGCATTGAGGATGTTCATGAAGAAAACATGTACATTCCTATTGGAAAACCTCTATCCGGACGATCTGTTTATGTATTGAATCGTGATTTGCAAATAAACCCATATTTTGTGGTAGGGGAAATATATCTTGGTGGGGAAGGCTTGGCAAGAGCATATTGGAATCAAGAAACCATGACGGAAGAAAAATTTATATTGAATCCTTTTAATCATGAGGAAAGACTATATAAGACAGGAGATCTGGGTAAATTAATGCCAAATGGAGACTTCATTTGTTTAGGTAGAATAGATAACCAAATTAAACTTAGAGGCTTTCGTATTGAACTTGGTGAAATAGAATTTTATCTTAACCAACATCCGAATATTAATGTTGCAATTGTTTTAGTAGAAAAAGACGATGTCTATGGCGATAAGCTAGTTGCCTACTATAAAAGCGAAATTACCCTTGAAGATGATGAGATAAAATTACGATTGGCTGTTCACTTACCTGATTATATGATTCCGGGCACCTACATCCAAATTAGTGAATTACCATTGACGATTAATGGAAAATTTGATCGTAAATCTCTCTTAAAATTTACAAAACAAAAAGGGAAAGAAGTTACGGTCCCAACTAATAACACTGAAGAAGTGGTGCTTCGACTCTGGATAGAAGTTCTTGGGAAAGAATCGATTGGAATAGATAATGATTTTTTTAATGAAGGAGGAGATTCGCTTCGCGCTATTAAATTAGCGGTTAGAATTAATAAAGAGTTTAAAACTTCTTTTAATATTTCATTTGTTTTTGAAAGCCCGACAATTAAAAAAATGGCAGTGGCAATCTTAAATTTTGATTCTCCATCTACAGAAACGACCGATTTATTACCGATTCCTGATGCAGATTATTATGAAGTATCATATAGCCAGCGTAGACTTTGGTTATTGCATCAAATAAATAAAACGCAACAAGCATATAACATAACATCCAATTATAAGGTAAAGGGTGATTTTGATTGTAATATTTTTAATCAGGCATGGAAACTATTAGTAGATAGACATGAAAGTTTAAGGACTGTTATTGTTTCGATTGATGGAATGCCATATCAGAAAATTCAGCCTGTAGGAGAAAACCATGACGTAGTTTTTATTGATATGTCAACGGAGAAAGACCATAATCAAATTGACTTAGATAGCATTTTGGCATACCAATCTAATCATGTTTTTGATCTTACTTCAGGACCGTTGGTTAGATGTTTATTGATCAATATTGATAATCATACGCTAGTTTTAAGTTTGATTTTTCATCATATTGTTACCGATGGGTGGTCAATGAATATTATGATAGATGAATTAATTCAATTGTACTTAGGAATTTTAAATAAGCAGGAAAATATTCTTCCCCCTCTGGCTATTCAGTACAGAGATTATGCTAATTGGCAAAATAATTTGTTAAAAGGAGATTATTTAAATTCACTTAAAGAGTATTGGTTGAATAAGCTTTCGGGAACTTTACCGGTATTAAGTATTATACCTGATAAACGAAGACCAAAAATTAAATCATTTAATGGTGATGTAATTAGGTTTGAATTTAGTGAAGAGATTTTATCCGGCCTAAAGAAGATAGGAAATGAAACAAAGTCAAGTTTATTTATGTCTCTAACGGCGATAATAAATTTATTGTTACATAAATATTCTGGTCAGGAAGATATCATAGTTGGTTCTCCGGTAGCAGGAAGACATCATGAAAAACTAGAAAACCAAATAGGATTTTTTATTAACACACTTGTATTAAGAACTACTTTTGACAAGTTTCAGGATTTTTACAAATTACTAAGTGATGTTAGGAGCACTATTATTGAAGCTTTTGATCATCAATCGTATCCTTTCGACCAGTTAGTTAGTGACCTGAGATTAGAAAGAGAAACATCCAGGTCACCATTGTTTGATGTGATGTTAGTATTGCAAAGTCAAAATAAACTGCAGGAAATTCAACCAGATGTTCAGAACAAATTTGAGGTAGAAAGTTACCCCGTAAAATCACAATCGAGTCATTTTGATTTAACTTTTGAATTTGTTGAATCAAAAAATAATATTTCAGGTTCAATTGTATACAATACAGATATATTTAGTAGGATCCGAATAGAGAGAATGATTGGACATCTGGAAAAAATTACTACGCATGTGTTAAATAACCCTAGTACAATTTTAAACGATGTACCCTATCTTACAGCTGATGAATACACAGAAGTTGTCAAAACATTTAATGATACTCAACAGGATTTTCCAGTAAATAAATCTCTTGTAAGTCTATTTGAGGAACAAGTTCTAAAATCGAATACTGAAGTTGCAATATTATATGGCGAGAAACGGATTAGTTTTGGAGACTTAGAGGAGAGGAGTTCTAAACTTGCCTTTAAGTTAAGAAATAATTACGGAGTCAATAAAGGAGATTTGGTTGGGCTATTGCTTGACAGGTCAGATTACATGATTGTCTCAATATTAGGTGTTTTGAAAGCAGGAGCTGTCTATGTACCAATTGATCCGGAATTTCCTTTATCAAGAATCGAATTTATCATGAAAGACGCGGCAATTAATTTGCTGCTTACAGATAGTTTTAATAGCGATGCAAAAGTTACAGATAGATGTAATAAAGTTATCGTTGTTGACGAAGAGGATTTAGGTGATGAAAGATCCTTAGTCGATATTGATGTAAAACCTGATGATACGGCCTATGTTATATATACATCAGGATCAACAGGGAATCCAAAGGGTGTAATTGTATCCCATAAATCGGTAGTAAATCGGATTGATTGGATGTGGAAATCATTAAATTTTAGTGAAGAAGATATAATTTTTCAAAAAACTCCATACATTTTTGATGTTTCAGTGTGGGAATTATTTTTGCCCCTTTGCTATGGAGCAAAAATGGTTATTTGTGGCAAGGAAGTCATATACAATCCAGATCAGTTGTTGCACCATATTGATTTATACAATGTAACTACTATTCATTTTGTACCAACAATGTTTAATTTTTTTATAAGTGCTGTCAATGATAGTAATAAGCATAAATTAAAGACACTTAAAAGATTAATTACAAGTGGTGAGGCTTTATCTAATACTACGGTTGATGCCTTTAAAGAAAAATTTGATATCCCATTATATAATCTCTATGGACCTACGGAAGCGACCGTCGATGTTACTAGTTTTATAACTGAGAAAGGATTAGCCTCTATACCAATTGGAAAGCCTATAAATAATTGTCAGATTTATATTCTTGATGGTGTGATGCAACCTGTTGCAAAAAATGTCTCAGGTGAGATTTGTATTGGCGGGGTAGGGGTAGCAAAAGGGTATTTGAACCGCCCTGAGTTGATGACTTCTAAATTTGTCAACGATCCCTATAACAAGGGATGTAAACTCTATAAAACAGGAGACATTGGATATTGGGATGAACATGGTAACATTGAATTTCAAGGAAGAATAGATGATCAAGTGAAAATAAAGGGGTTTAGGGTTGAACTTGGTGAAATTGAGAATGTCTTAAAAAATTGTAAAAATGTTGAAGAGGCCATAGTAATAGCGACGGACAATGCTGATGGCATTAAAGAGTTAGAAGCATTTATACTTAGCGACGTAAACCTTACAAGGGATGAAATTATAAGTGAACTCTATGAAAATCTTTCAGAGCATCTGATTCCTTCCAGAATCTATCAAATTGCAAATATACCCTACACAGCTACAGGAAAAGTTGATAAGGTCGAGTTGGGTAAATTAAGATCAAAAGAAGTTAGAAATAATGTAGCGAAGCACGTAGAGCAATTTTCAGCAAAAGAAGAAGTACTTCTTGATGCGATACAAAAAACACTCCATTTGCAAGACCTTAGTCTTGATTCCAATTTCTTTCATTTGGGAGGTGATTCTATAAAGGCCATTATTATTACAAATAGGCTTTTAACGAAAGAATACAAATTGTTAATTAGCGATATCTTTAAGTTTCCGATACTGAGCGTAATGGCTAGCAAAATGTTATTTCAGCCATTTAAGGATGAATCTGAGACAATTGTAGGAGAAGTGCCTCTTACACCTATACAACGAGAAATAGTAAAACGTAATACGGTAGATGAACACCATTATAACCAGGCAATTACTCTTCGTCTTAAAGAAAATTTCAATAAGGAAGCAATTATACCAATATTCGAAAAAATTGTTGCACATCATGATGCTTTGAGAATTGTAATAGTAAAAAATAAAGAAAATCAAATTGTTCAATTTAATAAGGAGGTTGGTCAACCTATTGATTTTAGTGAAATTGATTTAATTGGCTCATCAAACTTTTACGAAGACCTACAGCAGCAATGTGAAATAATACAACAAAGTATTGTATTGGATGAAGGACCGTTAATGAAATTAGCTTTTATAAAATCTGATTACGGGAATCTGTTATTTATGGTTACGCATCATTTGATAACCGATGGGTTTTCATTGAGGATTATTTTAGAAGATTTAGAATTATTGCACAGTCAGTACCTATCAGGAGAAACCTTTGTTTTACCAGCTAAGACTACTAGTTTTAAAGGTTGGGCAGAAGCATTGTTGGAGTATGGAAATAGTAAAGATTTTTTACTGAAGGAAAAAGATTTTTGGAAAAAGAGTATTGCCAGAAAAGTAAAACCTATCGCTCTTGATTTTGATTTTGCCGAAAATTATTTAGGAGATCGTAGTGTCAAACAAATTCATTTAGATAAATTAGAGACTTCTTTCTTGTTAAATAAAATGAATATTGTGTTAGATTTACAAATAAATGATATATTAGTCTACAGTTTATGTGCTGCTTTAAAAGATACTTTTGGCAATTCTGAAATAGCAGTAATGATGGATGGACATGGTAGAGAAGAGTTTTTAGAAAATGTAAATATCAATAGAACAGTTGGGTGGTTTACTAGTGTTTATCCTGTAATAGTTGAATTGTCAGAAAATGACATGATCAAAGAAGATTTAGAAAAAGTGAAAGAATCTCTAATACAGGTTCCAAATAAAGGGATTGGTTTCGGTATTCTAAAATTTTTGACAGATGATGTGCATAAAAAAGATATAACTAGTAATCTAAAATTACAAGTAAGCTTTAATTATCTAGGACAGATGGATAAAGAATTAAAGTCTGATATCTATGAAATTGAAAATCTTCCAACTGGGGACAAAATGAGTCCAAGACTCCAAAGTGAATATAATCTGGATATTTCTGGAGCAATTATAAACCAGCAATTATTTATGGCTATTGCATACAGTAGAAAGCAATATAAGGATAGTACAATCGAGATTATTGCAAACAACTATATCTCAAGATTAAAAACTGTTATTGAAACAATTCAGGAAGAAGAAGAAAATTTTATTAAATATAAATCATAAATAAATTAAAAATGAGAAACAAATTGAAGGTTTTATTAGTTGCATTTTTACTGATAACTGCAGGATATGAGGGGTATGCCCAAAAAAATAAGAAAAACTATGGGGTCGATTTAGAGAAAAGTGTATTACGCTGGAAAGGAAAGAAACTAGTAGGATATTCTCATGAAGGAATTCTAAAATTATCAAAGGCCGAATTAGTACTTGAAGATGCTAAAATTATCAATGGCTTTTTTGTTGTCAATATGAATAGTTTGCTTGATAGTGATGCTATTAAGGACCCAAAGCAGATGGATTTAACCAATCATCTTAAGGCAGAAGATTTTTTCGATGTAAAAAAATATCCTGTTGCAACTATAAAAATTACAGGAATGACACCTATTAAGGATAATCCGGATGCTGGTGAAATGAACCATATTTTGACAGGTGAGCTTACAATTAAAGGAATAACAAATAAAGTAGGTTTCCCTGTTGCAATTTCAGTTATTAAGAACTCATTTGAAATGAAAGGAACATTAGTTTTTAATCGCTCTAAGTGGAACATTAAGTATGGGTCGGGATCATTTTTTGATGGACTGGGAGATGAAATGATTAGTGATGATATAGAAGTGAAAATTTTCGTTCAAGCAAAGACTATCTAACACTCCTTAGCTTAATTTTAAGCCTATATAATATTAACTTGTTAAACAAAGCAATAAAGGAGTATTGTTTTAAATGTTTGACAGTGGTAGATCATAATTTATGCATTTTTTAGTTTTTTTTCAAAGAGAGTCGAAGTTTTTTTATGTTAATTTATTTATATTAAGTGTATTCAATAGTTTATTGTATTCGGGAATGCTTTACATTATTACCAGTACAATAAATCAGAAAGAGCTTTTTATTTGGAATGATTTTAAGTGGCAACTATTTTTATCATTTACACTTTGTTCGTTTATTGGGAATAAACTTTTTCAAGATTATTCATCTAAGCTTAGTAATCGTGTTGTGTATCGGGAGGAACTTTCGATCTTGCAGAGATTAAAGGAGTGCTCCTATAACGATTTCGAGAAAATAGGTACAGAGAAAGTATATACTGCTTTGGAAGATTCCAAAGTTCTTGGAGGAATTCCGGATTTATTGCTGACACTTCTTAATTCTTCAATTATTACTTTCTGCGGCTTAGCATTTTTGTTGTATACTTTTCCTTTGGGTTTCATTTTGGTATTAATTATTATAGTAACATTGTTTCTGTTTTATTGGTATCGGAATATAGAAATTCAAAAAGATTTGAATAAACTAAGAGATGCACATAACGAGTTTCATAAATATTTAAGAGATTTTCTATTCGGTGTAAAGGAATTGAAAACGAATTATAATAGAAATGAAAATGTGTTTTCTCATCTTCAAAGCAATAACAGTATGATTAAGGCTTTAGACCTTAAAACGCTGCGAAAGTATATTTTTAATGAGATAACCGGAAGCTATAGTTGGTATCTGGTGTTATTTGTTATAATGTTCATTTTCCCGGTGTTGTTTGATTTTAATAATGAGAAATCTACAACATTTATCATGGTGATATTTTACTTAATGGGGCCGGTATCTGCTATAATAGGCTCAATAGGTACTCTTACCAGAATTAAAATTGCATTTGAGCGAATTGAAGAATTCCAAGCTAGTACTAGCTCCACTTTAAGCCTTTATAAGTCATCTGATAAAACGGAAGAAGCTTCGTATTTTTCAGATATTGAATTCCGTGATGTGTATTATGAACACACTGATGAAGATAGCAAGACAAAGTTTAAACTCGGTCCGTTAAATCTGAAAATTGAAAGTGGAGAAGTGATTTTTGTCACAGGAGCTAATGGTAGCGGAAAGAGTACTTTTATGTATATCTTGTCTGGACTTTACAAACCTGTTTCAGGCTTAATTTTAGTGAATGGAAAAGAGGTAGACTCTTTGATGTTCTTAAGTAAATATATATCTCCGGTATTTTCTGATCATTATTTGTTTGGTAATAATTATGACAATATTGATTTTACAAATTCAAATAAAGAATTGCAAAGATGGATTGAGCTCTTTAAATTAGAATCTATCATACAGTTATCCCGTGAAAATAATCTTATAGATGTAAATTTATCCAGAGGACAGCGTAAAAGAATGTCTCTGGTATACGCTATAATGGAGAACAAACCCTTGATAATATTAGATGAATGGGCTGCGGAACAAGATCCTCATTTTAAAAAGTATTTCTATCAAGAGCTTATAGAATACTTGAAATTACAGGGAAAAACTATTGTTGCTATAAGTCATGATAACCAGTATTTTAATGCAGCTGAGCGACATATTAAGTTTGAATTTGGAAAATTAGAAAAGGATGAGAAGATTTTTACTTGTTGATTAATCAGGATGAATGCATAAAAATATCTTAAATGATAGTAGCAGAAGGTAAGTAAAATAGCTTAAAACTTCAGTATTCTCTATTTAGTAATTTATGTAGATAATTTACTACAATTTAACGACTAATTAAAAATGATTCACATATTGTATTCTTATCTTTCCGAAGAAGATCATGAATTTATTTTACAAAAAGTTACCGGATCTTTTTCACAAGATTATCGCAGAAAAATTTCGAATTACAAGAGATGGCAAGACACTCAATTATCGGTACTTGGCAGAGTTCTCTTAGTTCGTGGATTAAAAAACTTAAACAAGACTTTTTATGATGAAAATATGCGATATACCGAATTCAAAAAGCCGTATTTACTAGATGAAAGTTTACAATTTAATATTTCTCATTCTGGAAATATCGTTGTTTGTGTAATAGCAGATAGGGAAGTTGGAATTGATATTGAAATCTTAAAAGAGATGGATATTGAAGATTTTAAATCTCAAATGACTCCTACGGAGTGGAGAAAAATGCTTTTGTCAACAGACTTGAAAACGTCTTTTTTTAGTTATTGGACTCAAAAAGAATCTGTTATGAAAGCCCTCGGAATGGGTTTGTTTCTTCCTTTGTCATCATTTGAAATTACGAGTGATGCAACTAAAATTGGAAGTGATTTTTATTGTTTAAAAGAAATTAAATTAGACAAAAATTACATGTGTCACTTAGCTGTTAAAAATGAAACTAATATAAGGCTTGATTCTATTGAGATGATAAATGTTGTAACTGCTGTAGAACAACTTTTTTGAATTGAAAAAACGATGTTCTTTTAAGTAGGAATTAAAATTAAAATATTTATGGAATTAAAAGAAGGCTCTCTGTTGTTTGAGATTGCAGCTGAGGTATGTTATAAAATGGGAGGTATTTATACGGTATTAAGTACAAAAGCTTCCAATATGGTTGATTTATGGGGAGAGAATTATTGTTTAATTGGCCCATATTTACCAATAGATTACAACGATGTATTTAAGGAAATGGAACCGGAAGAGTTTGATTCGAGAATTAGTCAAGTGATCAGATACATGAGAGATTTAGGTTATGAAGTACATTGTGGTAAATGGCTTATTCCCGGACAACCTAAAGTGATATTATTAAATCCATTTATTGAGATGGAAGATTTCAGTGATTTTAAAGCTAATTATTCCTCATCTTTTAATATTGAGTTTCCATTGTCAAGAGCACTAAATATGTTTCTTAATTTTGGAGCACAGGTGAAATTACTAATGGAATTATTGTCTGAAAATCTTCCGTCAAAACAAATTATATCTCATTTTCACGAATTCAATGCATCGTACGCTATTCCAATGATGAAAAAGGAGGCTAGTGATGTTTTAATCGTGTTTACAACGCATGCCACTGTTATGGGACGTCATTTGGCACATCAAAATAACAATTTTTATCAGATGTTAGCCAAAATCAATATCGATGAGGAAATAGATTTATTGAAGAAAAAGCATCCGATTACAATGATTAATGCAGTTATGGAACAATTAATTGCAAATAAATGTGATGTTCTAACTACCGTTAGCAAAATCACAGCAGAAGAATGTAAATTTCTATTAAAACGTAGTGTTGATGTTATTACTCCAAATGGCTTTAATAGTGAAATTTTTCAGAATCACGATATTAGGAGAGAAGAAAACAGAAAGAAAGTCTTAGAAGCTGTCTCGAAACAATTGGGGGATTATCTTCCTCAAAATGATAAAACATTTATCTTTTTTGCATCCGGAAGGTTTGAATATTTAAATAAGGGATTTGATATCATAGTTGAATCACTTGGCAAGCTTAATCAGGATTTAAAAAAATCAGGTGCAGGAATAACAATCGTAACGGTTATTATCACAGATGCGCCGGCATTAGAATATTCAAAAGTTGGTTTAGAGACTGCTATTGTATATCGTAAAGTTAAAAAGAAACTGCAAAAATTTTTAAAACAGATAGGTGGTGATATAATAACCCATCGATCTATAGAAATTCCAAATGATGACTTTATCCTTAGGGATAGTAGAAAATTTAAATTGCAAAATAAAATGAAGGATAAAGTTTTTATGCTTTATCACCCGGATTTCATGACAAAATCAAGCCCATTATTTGGAATGAATTATTACGATTTTGCGATGGGTTGTGATCTTGGAATTTTTCCGAGCTATTATGAACCTTGGGGATACACACCTATTGAATGTAATGCTCTGGGAATTTCAACAGTAACTAGCGATACTTCTGGATTTGCTCAATTTGTTAGCTCGATGGTTGAACAACCTGAAGATGCAGGTATTATTATTCTTAACAGAAAAAATGTTAATAAGGATAAAGTTATTGATGACTTGAAAAATATTTTATTAAAATTTACTGATAGTCAACAGAGATATGGGGAAATTTCTCTGGATATTAAGGATTTGTATCAATGGAATAAATTCATTAATTCATATCAAGAGGCATATAGATTGGCAGCATTAAAAAAAGAGACTTTGTCCAGTCGAATTTAAAGTTAAAAGAAAAATATTGATAAAATTGAATGTGTAAATATATAATTATGAGTGATTTGTTATTTTTAAAACCAAACGTTGTTGTAGAGCCATTAATTGATAGATGGTTTGCCTGGTCACACCTAGTTTCACCCGCAACTGCAGCAATGAATATTAAAGGGAGGCATTTGAAAATAATGAATTCTTATATTCAGGCACCGCAAATTCATGCCGCTGCCGTAAAAAACCCAAAGATGAAAGGAGGGCCATTTATGGACCTGGGAGGAAAGAAAATAGAAGAAGTTAAAAAGCTTAGAGATTTTACGTTAGTCGATAGAAAAGAAATGATCGAGCTTGCGGAAGCAATTACCGAGTTAGAAATTATGCTTAAATATAATGCTACTGGATATTCATTGGACCCTTTATACGAAAAGGTGCCAGAGATTTTAAAAGGATATGTAGAATTAGTTTATGATCTTAATAACAATGCCTCCTTTAGATTTTTTGAGTCTCTGCTTTATCGCAGTAAATTTTATCAAACAGCTTCCCAGAGTATTGCATTATGGATAACAAATAATGATGAAAGACCCTTTTGTCTTAGTACACCAAAGGTAGATGATGAAAATGTTTTAATAATGAATATCCCGTTTGATCATGATGGGATTGACGAATTATGCAAAATGAAACGAGTGGGAGGAAGTTATGATCGAATTAAAGATAAGTTAGGAATTAAGGCAGAGGAAGAACAACTTTTTAGATCTCTTTTCACTACTGAAACACCAATGCCATATTCGCAATATAAAGGAGATAAAATTAGAATGAGATATTTTGGGCATGCTTCTATTTTAATCGAAACACCTCAAACGAGCATATTAATTGACCCAATAATTAGCTATTATGGATATCAAACAGATGTTTCCAGATACTCTGATATTGATTTACCTGATGAAATTGATTATGTTCTTATAACGCATAATCATCAGGATCATATCTTATTAGAATCACTTTTGCCATTGAGACATAAGATTAAGAATTTGGTAATTCCAAGATCAAACAATGGATCTCTTCAAGACCCTAGTCTCCGACTTATGTTTGAGAATATTGGGTTTAAAAATATTATTGAGATTGAAGAAATGCGAAAGGTGCAATTCGATGATTGTACAATAACCGGAATTCCTTTTATTGGAGAACATAGTGATTTAAATATTCAGGCAAAAATTTGTTTTCATGTTGAGATTGGAGAAAACTCAATACTGTTTGTTGCCGATTCCTGTAATGTTGAACCTAAATTATATGAGCATGTAAGGAATGAGCTTGGCGACATTGATGTTGTTTTTTTAGGAATGGAATGTGACGGAGCTCCTCTTACTTGGCTATATGGGCCATTAATGTCCGAAGAATTTCCACGTGATAAAGATAACTCGCGTCGACTTGCAGGATCAAACTTTGAAAGAGGGAAAAGTTTAGTAGATACTTTCAATCCTAAAGAAGTTTATGTATATGCTATGGGGCAAGAGCCTTGGTTGGAGTTTATCAGCAGTATAAAATATACTCCTGAATCTAATCCGATAATTGCTTCTGACAAACTGATTGATTATTGTAAAAATAAAGGATTAATTGCCGATAGATTATTTGGAGAAAAAGAGTTGCTTTATGAAAAAAAAAGTAAATAATAATTCCTGGATTATACTATAACTGCCAATTTTTTATAAAAACTAAATGAAAAAATATGAATGAAAAAATAAAGTTATTTTGTTTTCCTTTTGCTGGCGGTAGTAAATACTCTTTCAATTTATATTTAGAATATGCCTCAGAAAACATTCAACTAATTCCGTTCGATTATCCCGGTAGAGGCGCAAGAATAAATGAAATTTTGCTGTCGAATATTGATGAAATTGTTGAAGATGTTTTCAAGAGTATCAAAGGGCAATTAAATGAACAATACGCATTTTATGGGCATAGTATGGGTAGTTTAGTGGCTTATTTACTAATTAAAAAACTAATAAAACACAACCTGCCTTTGCCTTTTTATTTATTTGTATCTGGAGCTGGAGGACCTTCGGTACTCCAGCCTAAAGAACGATCAACACTTCCTACAGATGAGTTTATCAATGAACTTAGAACTATTGGAGGTAGTCCCGAATCAGTACTCGAAAATAGTGAATTAATAAAATTTTTTGAACCGATATTACGTACTGATTTTAAATCTATTGAAACGTATAGCTACGAAGCGACAACTAAGTTTAATATCCCAATTTCTGTAATCATTGGAGATCAAGAAGGTATTAGTATAGAAGAGGCTAAAGCATGGGGTAGGGAAACCTCTTTAGAGGTAGACATTGAGGTATTACCCGGGCATCATTTTTTCATTTATGAGCATCATGAAAAATTAATGAGTTTGATAAATGAAACATTATTAGCAAGTGTTAATGTTAATTACAATGGCTAAAGATAATAAAATAATTATTGTAACTAACAGGTTACCATTTAGTTGTGATGTAGATAAAGATAGGATAAGACTTATTCCTAGCGCAGGAGGTCTTATAACAGGGATAGGTACTATATATCCAAAAAATGATACACATTTATGGATAGGATGGGCGGGGGCCGTTGCAATTGACAAAACGAATGAGAACAGAATAAAGTCGATGCTAAATGAAAAAAGATTCGAACCTGTTTTTATGTCTAAAAAAATGTATATAGAACATTATAATGGTTATTGCAATCAGGTTCTTTGGCCAATATTACATGGGTTTACAAAAAAGGTTGTTTATCAGCAATTTTTTTGGGAATCTTATATAAAGGTTAATAAAAAATTTTGCATACAGTTATTAGCTACATATACAAAAACAGGTATCATTTGGATCCACGATTTTCATTTAATGTTACTGCCAACATTACTTAGGAAAAAAATACCAACTGCCAAAATTGGTTTTTTTTTACATACACCATTTCCTTTGTATGAAGATGTATGCAAGGTCCCGGAATATATTGAATTAATAAAAGGATTGCTAGGGGCGGATTTGATAGGTTTTAGCATTCTTTCATATAAATTAAATTTTATAGAAACTTTGAAAAAAATTGGCTACGAAGTTTATGATGATAGATTTTTAATAGTTAACGGCAAACAAGTTAATATTGATGTATTTCCAATTGGAATTGATTTTAAAGCGTATGAGAAGCTTTCTTTGTCTGCACAAGTATCAAAAGAAGTTCAAAGGATAGGTAAATTATTTACAAATGAAAAACTCATACTATCTATAGATAGGTTAGATTACATTAAAGGTATTCCTGCTAAGTTGAGAGCTTTTGAGCTTTTTCTTCAAAATAATAAATCAAAGATTGGAAAAGTTCAACTCCTACTGATTGTTGTGCCTTCAAGAGTAGAAATAGAGGACTATAAGATATTGAAAACAGAAATTGAAGAATTGGTTACAGATATTAATAATTGTTATAAAGAACTTTCCTGGCTTCCGATAATTTATAGATACAATTCATTTAGTCTTGTTGAAATTTCATCATTTTATAAATCGGCAGACATTATGCTTGTAACTTCTCTAAAGGATGGAATGAACTTAGTGTGTAAAGAGTATATTGCTAGCAGAGAAAATTATTCAGGTGTACTTGTTTTAAGTGAGGAAGCGGGTGCTTCAGATGAACTAAAGGAAGCGATTTTAATAAAACCAGGTTCGTTAACAAACGTTGCAAGGGGAATTGAAAAAGCAATAAATATGTCGCTCGATGAACAGCAACAAAGAATGAAGATTTTAAAGAAAAAAATTAGTCTTAAAGATGTATTTGATTGGAATAGAACATTTTTGGAAAAGTTAGAAGAAATTTAAATTAGATAGTATTGTATTGATCAGGGGTGTTTTTTATTAGATATAATTAAGAATAAATATGAATAGAATTTGCATTATAGTTTTTTATTTTGGTGAAATGCCTTGGTATCATAGTTTATTTATGGAATCTTGTATGAGAAATAAGTCATTTGATTTTCTCTTTTTGAGCGATTGTTTTTCTTCTGTAAAACAATATAATAACATAACTGAGCAGCCTTTTACTATCAGTGAGTTTAATGAGTTGGCAAGTAATAAATTAGGTTTTGATGTTTCGGTTAAAAACGGACTTAAAATGTGTGATTTCCGTCCTGCTTTTGGCCATTTGTTTTCTGAGTATTTAAAGAATTATGAATTTTGGGGGTATTCAGATACTGATATAGTACTTGGGAATTTGGGAAATTTTATCACAGATAAAATACTTTCTAATTATGATTTTATATCAGTAAGAAAGGAATATCCTTCTGGTTTTTTTGCTGTTTATAGAAATGAAAATTTTATAAATAAATTATTCTGTCAAAGTGAATCATATAAAGAACATTTTGTAAAGGATGAAAATACTTTATTTGAAGAATGTGGAGGGTATTACTATCATCTAATCAAACTTAAAATGAATATTTTAGATACAGAATGTCCATACGATACTTTTCATCATTTATTGGAGCGCAATAAAAATCAAGTTCGTTCTTATTATGAAAATCTATCTGTTGATGAAGTGGAAAAGAAAATTACACTTATCGGTAATCAGTTATTTTACAATAATAAAGAAATAATAATGTACCATCTTACAAATTTTAAAAAAAATTATTTCGTAAAAAAACCAAATTGTAAAATTTCAGATTCAGACTTGTACTTTTTTAGGTATAGTATCCGAAAGAAATCTCCCATTAACTTTATTGTAGGTCAGTGTAATGATATTTTCAAAGTTTTATATATGTCACTAAGTACTTTTATAGATTCAAAATTAAAACGCTCTGTAAAAGTTTTTGATGTTAGAGGAAATTATAGATATATGCAAGGAATAGCTGAATTTACAGAACTTGAGGGTAAGCCAGTAATATCTTATGATGGGTTTATGTTTTCAGTTGTTAGATCTTTATTTGAAAGAAAAAAATTTTATATATGTGATGTAAATGCTTATTTAGAAATTAATAATGAGAATTTACTAACAGTCATTTTTTTTA
This sequence comes from Flavobacterium sp. WG21, assembly GCF_000335775.1. NCBI lineage: Bacteria > Pseudomonadati > Bacteroidota > Flavobacteriia > Flavobacteriales > Flavobacteriaceae > Flavobacterium > Flavobacterium sp. WG21. The sequence continues at coordinate 111,044 of NZ_AMYW01000010.1, read as the reverse complement.
ATGGAGATAAGATTATCTTGACGAAAGAAGAAGTATCTGTATAATATGAGAATGCTGAGTTTTTGAAGAAAAGTCAAAAAGAAGTATAAGGCCACAATTAATTCAACTCCAGCCCTAAAAAAAAACGAGTTAAAATATTGTTTATTAATATTTTAACTCGTTTTTTTGTTTCTCTATTTGCCGATGCAGAAATTAATATTCCAGTATCTACTGGGGTTAACAGATGTCGAGGTACATGTAAAGTACAAATCTGAACAAAATAAAACGAAATAAAAACGTACAAACCTTTCAATCGAATGACAGTATTTTGTTCATTTATGAACTGTATTTTTAAGAACACACATTAATCCAGAGGTTAGTGTAAAGTTATAGAATATATTTGGAAGAAAAATAATTTTATTTATATTTTATTAAGAGTAGAGCAGGATTCGAACCTAATCGTGTAAATCTCTGCTTATACAGCACTTTTAAAAATTTTCAATCTACTGTACCACGATTTTGCCACAAAACTTAGAATAATCAATTTCTGAGAACATTATCTTGTTTTAAATGAGCTATGTAATTCTACTTGAATCAAAAATAGGCAATTCCTTTTGACAAATGCGAGAAATTAATAACCTTAATTTTCCTTTAGCAAAGCAGGAGGTAATTTCAAATTATTTGAAAATACAATAGATGATAGAAAAGAATAGAGCTATCACGCCAAAAAAGGATGCTTGATTTTAAAAAGCCTTTTCTGTTCATATTATTACTAATTTAATGATTATGCCTAAAACAGCCGCTCCAACAATAATATAGGGTTCCTGAATTTTCTTTATATAAAGTAATGCAAAAATCGTGACAATTGCCATTAAAGCAGTTGGAATGTCTATAATACTTCTTTTGGCTATCACAATTACAGATCCGACAAGAGCACCTATCACAGCCGTTGTAATGCCTTCTACAAATGCTTTAACTGCTTTGTTTTGTGCTATTTTTTTAAAAGAAGGCGCCATTGCTATAGTAAAGAGATAGCAGGGAAGGAAAGTGGTCAAAGCCGCCACTAATGCACCTAAAAAGCCATTGATTAAATAACCAATAAAACCTACTGTTATTACGACCGGACCAGGTGTAATCATGGCAACAGCAACCGAATCCAGAAATTGTTGCTCAGTAAGCCATTGATTTTCGATTACAACTCCTGAATGTAGAAAAGGTACTATCGCCAGACCGCTTCCAAATACAAAAGTTCCTGCTTTAGCAAAGAAAACAGCAATTTTAGTAAGAGTAGAACTTTCATAGCTCCAAAAACCTCCCAGTAAAAAAAGGAGGGATAAAAAGTTTATAGTTTTATTATTCCACCATTTAGGAGGTGCTTTAATTACCATGTATAAAAGACCGGCTGCAATAAATAAAAGGACCGGTTCGTGTTCTGTAATATAAGTAATAAAAACCGCTAGAATAAAAAAGAGCCAAAGCAGCCATTTGGATTTCATTGATTCCCACTTCAGTTGCCCAATGGATTTTAAAGTAAGTTTATAAGAACTTAATGCTATAATTCCGATTACAGCCGCTCCAACTCCGTAAAATACAGCCTGAATCCAGGATAGTCCTCCGTAGAGTTTATAAGTGATCCCTAATAAGAGCACCATTAAAAAAGAAGGTAGAACAAAGGCAATTCCGATTAATGTAGCACCAAGGAAGCGATAATGCACAAAACCAAGATAAATTCCGAGCTGCGCCGCCAAAGGACCCGGAGCAAGCTGAGCTAGAGCGAGTCCTTCGCGGTATTCGTCCTCTGAGATCCACTTTCGATTCTCCACCAGATCTTTGTGCATATAACCCACCAGAGCAACGGGACCGCCAAAACCTATAGTACCAAGCTTTAGAAAATAAAATGCTAATTCACGTAATGTATATTTGTGACTTTCATTCATGATTTGTAAATTAAAATGCAATTCCAAACTGAAAACCGACTGTAAAGGAAGCAGGATGATTATTACCAAAGCGGATGGGCAGGGGGATTGCGGCAAAGTAGCTGCAATTGGTGCTTTTTATTATTGTTTTATTCAAAACAGGTGTAATGCCATATCTTCCGGAGGAATCAAAAGCAGCCCTTCCCGCAAAAGTATATCCGTGTCCTAAGGCTACCAGAACCCCGGGATGAAACAATAAGTTAGTTACTTTGCTGGTACCCTGATCGCCCTTTATATTGGGAACTACCTCAAAAGAAAATCCGATTTTCTCGTTTTTCCAGATATTGATTCCAGTTGGAAATCCTACAGCGTAGTAGTCTCTGAAATTTACTGCAGTTTCATCTTTATTTAAGGTTACCAGAGGATGCAGTATACCAAAATATCCTGTGATTTTTGGATACGTAGTCTGTGAAAAGCACGGAAGGCTAAATAGTAGTAGAATAGTAAGGAGCGGGAATCTTAAAAGCATCGATTTTGTTTTTATAAATTATAGAAACAAAATTACAAGCATTAAACCTCCCTAAATAGAATGCGTTTTACGTTTTGTATATTGATTACTTTTTTTTGATTTTTTTTCTGTATGCCGACGGATTCTTTCCGGTTTGAAGTTTAAAAATTCTTGTAAAATGGCTTTGATCTGAAAATCCGGTTCTATAGGCAATCTCCGTCAAAGTATAGGTAGTATTCTCAATAAGATTTACCGCTTTTTCAATCCTTTGTTTTCTGACATAATCCCCGAAATTTAAATCTTCAAAATATTTAGAAAATTCTCTCGACAGGTAGGATGGGTTCAAATCGAGTTCATCCGATATTTTTTTAAGGTCGAAAGTAAACTGTGCATCAATCTGGTCCTGAATAAGATTTTTGAGGTCTTTTACCCAGGATGGTGTTTTTCCGGCTGTTTTTTTGTCTTTAAGAAATTTATTGTAAACTTCATGTAGCAGGTTCTCAAACGGGCTGTTCTGCAGATGTTTTTGTTTGTATAGATGTGAAGCCCAGCTGTAAAGTGCGTCATAGAGCACCATTCCGGTTTCAAGGAGTTTGTAATCATCAGTAATATTATGCGAAAGCCCGGCAGACACCGCCCAGAGTCCGGCAGATTCTTTTGCAATTTCATGACGATCGGTATCAGCCCCTCGTACAATTCCTGCCATGATGGAAATAGCGGGATCTTCAATTTCATATTTTTTTTATAATATAATCGAAAGTGCACTGCTCCTGATAATGTGTGAATTCAACATTTGGGATATCAAAAGGAACAGCATTTAATTCTTTTGCTTTGTCCAGAACCTGATCAAAAGGCACGTAAATAAATTCAGCCTCAGGATCCACAAAATTTCTAATAAGCCATGGGCATGCAATTCGGTCTATTTTTGGTCTTTCTCTGGTGATCCATTTCATAAATCAATTGTTTTTTAGAATGCGTGCTAAGTTACATTTTTTTATTATTTAAGTATCAGGTAGTGAGAATGCACAAAGAAATGAAATTAGTTTTTTTGATAAAATTTATTGAGGGTTAGTCTTAAAAAACTTGTTTAAATAACTGGACATTGACTGTTAAATTCTTCTATTGTTAAATTGCGGATTGCTGAGAGTTCTTTGGCAATTCTGGGCTTCCGTATTTGCATTGGCACCAGTGATAAATTTGGGTAATTTCAGATGTGATGAAAATTTTACGCACGGCTCTGCTGCTAGGTAGTCCTTTAAGCCATTTATAGTAGCAGCTCGGATCGACCTTGAAAACCCTGCATATCTTCCCAATGGGAAATATCGCGGCATGCTCTCTGATAAATTCGTATTTTACTCGTCATTCTTGGAGAAGATGTCTTGAGTTTTTTTTAGTATGACGCATTCTCTCTGCAGTTCTTTAATGTGCTTTCTCATTTTCATGAACTCTTTTTTATCAGGATCATTGGAGGGTTGCTTTTTAGCGCCAAACTTCCCTTCTTTGTAAGGCTTCTTCCAGTGCTGCAGGGGGTCTGTGCTGATATTAAGCTCCCACGCCACTTCAAATACCTTTCCGCAATGGATGCTCATATGGACTTGAAATAGAAAATGTAAACTTAAATCAGGGTGCTGAGTCAACGATTTGCTATACTACAGCAAGATTGCTAATGGAAAACTTTAAATTATCTGAGTCTAAAATAATTTCGTTAATTAAAACAAGGACGAGTACCATCTTTAACTCCTAATTATCTTAATAATAAAAAAACAACTAAAATATTATTTAATCTTTAATAAGGAAGCCTGATAATACAGAAACTTCCTCATTAGTTTTATAAGAGATTTTTTCAAGTAGTTATTTAATCCATTGCGCTGGTTGCTTGTCTTTTTGGTTTGTCTTACTAGTAAGAACTTGCTAATTTACACTGTTTTTTATTCCAAAGTAAAAAAGGCGGTTTCATCTCTTCGGCAGTAATTATCAATAATACCTAAGTAGGGAATTATTAGTAAAAGTACAATATTTAAGTTTTCAAAATTAAAATACAAAAAAATAAACAATTGTATATAAGGAATTTATTTATAATTTCCAAAAAAAGACCTCCTTTCATTCTGTAGGATTTTTTATATCTTTGAATAAGCACATTACCAAGCCTAATTATTGTCATACTAAGAATAGAATAGTAAAAAATTACAATTTAATCAATTTCGCAACTCCTAATCCTAAGTAATATGAAAGTTAAATCGTTAAAATTGGTAGTAATTCTTCTTTTTATTTCGCATAATAACATATCTGCGCCATCACCCCCGGAACCACAACCGCAATCTATACCTCCACCAGTTGGAGATCCTGTACCAATAGACAACGAAATTTCGATATTATTTCTAAGCGGAATAATACTTGGAGCTTTTTTTTTTAATTAAAAAAAGAAAAAGCATCTAATATATAGTTTTAGTAAATAAACCCTGTTAATCTTAAAGTTAAAGTAATGAAGATCATAATTCTATTTATTTTCCTGTTGATTAATTCAAAATGTATCTCACAAATTTATTTCAGTCCAAATACGAACATGTATGTAAAGAATGAAGTGTTATATGTTCAACAGAGTATCAACTTAGCTTTGAATTCTAATCTCTACCTACGTAATAATTCACAATTATTGCAGGGAACAATAGGGAATTCAACTAATTCGGGATTGGGGACATTGTCAGTTTATCAAAGGGGAACTTCAGATAATTTCGATTACAATTATTGGTGTTCTCCTGTTGGAAACGCCTCTAATTCATCCGGAAATGAAAACTTTGGTATTACATTGCTGAGCAGACCTACCACGGCAATTGCTTCAGTAGCATCAACAATTTTACCCGTAAGTAATTCCGATGGAACTTCCAATCCTCTGGCAATAGCACCTAAATGGGTTTATAAACTCATAAATGCTAATAATTATTCACAATGGGTTTTTGTTGGGGGATCTACCATTTTAGCACCTGGCGAAGGTTTTTCAATGAAAGGAACAAGTGGAACTGATTCAACCGATCCTGAGGGAACCGGTGTTACAAATAATTCCGGGGGATCCCAAAGATATGATTTTAGAGGAAAACCAAATGATGGCAATATTACTATTTCCTTAGGGGCTAATAATGCCACTTTAACCGGAAATCCATATCCTTCAGCTTTACATTTAAATGCTTTTCTCTTAGATCCTTCTAATGCAAATACAGGTGGTGTTGCTTACTTCTGGGAACAAGATAAGACAGTAAACACACATACTTTAGTAAATTACAAAGGAGGCTATGGCGCATATTCTCCAATCAGTTTAGGTTCCAATGGTGTATATGTACCGGCCACTTTCAATACCTATAACCCGGATGGCTCAGTGAACAATACAGGACTGTCTTCCGGACTTGTAATACAAAGAAAATATTCTCCAATTGGCCAGGGGTTTGTAATTAGTGCGACCGCTAGCGGAACTGCTACGTTTAAAAATGCCCATAGGGCATTTTACAAACAAGGAAGTGGTTTGTCACAATTTGAAAAACATATTCCTAAAGAAAAAAGTACTAAAGGAATTGAAGTTACTGAGGAGATTTCATATTTGAAATTGAATGTTATAATCAATAATGAATTTACCAGACAATTAGCCCTTGTATTTGTCTCTCGCGCAACAGATGGAGTTGATATTGGTATTGATGCGCTTGGTATGGATGAACTTCCCAATGATGTGAACTTTTTAATAGAAAATAATAATTATATCATTCAGGGTTTAAATTTCGATGCTGAAAAAAAAATCCCCATAATCGTAAAAGCAACTACCAATACTATCTTTAAATTCAAGATTCCCGAGGTAATAAATTGGGACGCTTCGCAAATGATTTACCTCTATGATGCATTGAATAATTCTTTTCATGACATAAAAAATGGAATGTATGAGGTAAATCTTGAAAAAGGAGTTTATACAGATCGTTTTAAAATTGCGTTCAAAAACGATAAAAAACTTAATACTACAGAGAAAAACTATAATCCGTTTTTCATTAATCAGGATAATATCAATAATAGTTTAAAAGTATCGAATCCCAAAAATCTTTCTTTAAGAACGTTCAAGCTTTATGAAATAACCGGGAAAGTTATTCTGCATAAAGAAAATCTGGGAACAGAACAAAATTATACTTTTTCAACCAATGGATTTAGCAGCGGAATTTATATTGCTGAATTTTTAACCCTGAATAATGAAAGATTCACGGAGAAAATTATCGTTTTAAATTCTAAAAATTAACAGTCATTACTCAAAATAAACAACAGGAAAAAATAACTAAAATCAAAAATTATGATCAACAAACCTGCTCTTAGAAATCATAAAACATTCTTAGTGTTTCTCTTTCTTCTTTTTGGATTTATAGCTAATGCGCAAGTCGGAATTGGGACAATAACGCCAAATTCCAGTTCAATACTAGATCTTACCTCTACTACACAAGGATTACTTACGCCTAGAATGACAACTGCTCAAAGAACTGCGATCACAACTCCGGCTGATGGTCTTATAGTCTATGATACGGATTTAAAAGTTTTTTACTATTATTCAGCAGGCAGTACTTCATGGATGCCGTTAAGCAGCGGAGTGCAGGGAAGGATCAATTTTAAACGTATAAAATCTACGGATAATTTAGCCACTATTTTAGCTGATGAACTTGCCGCCGGAGGAGGTTCTAAATATCTACTGAATTCCAGTACATTATATGAAATTAACGGTAATGTTACTTTTAATTTTCCTATTGACCTAAATAATGCTTATTTACAGGGAGTGGATTCCAATCAAGATGTTATTATTAGATCATCAGGAAATATTTTTGAAGGTGCAAACGGAGGAACTATAAAAGGTCTAACTCTTCTTGCTACAGCCGGAAACGTATTTAATCTTAGTGGAGCGGCGACTCAAAACTTAATATTCAGAGACTGCATAGTAGCTAATTCTAACTCTGTAGGAAGTATATCAGGCTTTGGATTGGTTTTTTTAAGTATCATTCAGTTCTCAGGAAATACAAATGGAATAACATACAACAATATCACGCAATTATTACTTAGTAATTTGGGGTGGTTCAGCAACAATTCGGGGACTTATGAAAAACTAACCGGAACTTTTACTCTTGTAGAAAAACAAGGCGGCTTCAGTCAGGTCAATGGTACTGCTATTGGATTTGATGTATCTTCAAATCCAACAATATCAGGAGATGCTGTCTTAGAAACAGTTGTTTTTACTGGTACCAACACTAGCGGATATGTAAAGCCCTATACTGCCGGTACGTATAGCGGATATAACTTTACCAATAGCTGGAACGTACGATGTTCTGGAATCCCTACCGAAACCGACGCCAGTGCTGTAGCCGATTTCACTATGGATTATCCTGTTGGCTCCGGTGCTTCTACAACCTTTAATACATCGAATCCAAGTAATATTGTTAAAGTTAATGGGAATTCAACATCCTATAATTTATTTAGATTTTCCTTAGATGCACCAACAAATAATAATAACAGATTGAGATATATGGGAAAAAAGAAACGAATTTTTCAGGTTACAGGCTCTATTTCCTTTCAAGTATCCGCAGTAGGTACCTATATAATCTATATTGCAAAGAATGGAACAGCTTTAACACAGAATAAAATTTATGGAAGAGGGGTAGCAATAAATGACATTATCGTCCTTCCTTTAAATGCTTCTGTTGAACTATTAACAAATGATTATCTTGAAGTTTATGCCCAACGATTCACAGGAGGAATAACTGACGCTATAATTGTTCCTAATATGACATTAACTGTTAAATAATTTTTCTTTTAATTTTAATTAGTATCATATTAATGTAATAGTTTAGTGTAGATGAATATGCAAAAAAAAACTAATGAATAAGTAGAGTTGTCTCCAATTTTACCGCAAAAAACTAAGATGGTTTTGATAAAAATCATGAAGAAAAACTTTTTTAATTGAAATCTGTTTGGTGCTGCCTGTTTTTTCTTCTTACCCAGTATTCCATCTTGAAGCTGGATTTTCCATCGCCTGATATTCTCTGGACTTGTATTTACTTCTTTAGCTGCCCGTATGGTGCTGTAATATCTATTACTGAGTTCTACTGCCTTTTGCTTGAATTCTAATGTATAGTTCTGCCTTGGTTTTTCCATTTCCTTTGTTTTATAATCAAAGGTCTTGTGTTTCTGTGTTCATTTTATGGTATGAACTCCAAATTCCAAAGTATACGATCATCAATACTACTGGGCACATCACCATCATCGACTTAAAAGAAGAAAAAGGTATACACTAAAAGCTAGTGCTAATTAAAGTTTTCGACCTCAAAACAAGGATGGATCTTTAATTGACATTGTACCTTTTTTAAAAGGGCTTGGACTAGATCTGAAAGATCTAAAAAACAGGTTATAGTTCTAAGCCAATGAAGCTAGATATCAGTGTTGCAGAGTTACTATATGAGTTTCCATTTGACAATTCTGATATTAAAATATTTGGCTATCAAATAGCAAATCTTCATCCTTAAATTATCAAATTATGTTCATTATATTTTTATTACTAACCACAAATAGTTAATACGAATTACTCATTAAAAGATTTGGGGGTCAAAGAGGCGATTCCTAATTTTTTTAAAAAAAATAGTTAAAAACGGCGCAAAAGTTAAGCGACGTTTATTTTTTATCTAAAATATTACTTCTTAGATTTTCTCTTTCAATTTGTTTTATAGTAAAGTCTAATTGCCTGTCAAAATTCGTTTTAAGGTCATTAGGTTGAATTTGTATTTCAAAATCTGGTTTAATTCCTTTTGGGTCATATTTAAAATTTGCTGTTCTCATTTTGTATTGAAAAGTAGGGATCCAAACCAAAGTTTTTGAATATGGTAAGACAAATGCCTGTCCACCCGCATTACTATAATTACTTCCTTGTGTATACTCTCCATAGAATACTCCAATATTGTTGTCTTTCAATAAAGCTAGTAGATGCCCGGTTGTTGAAAAGCAAGCACCATTAATTAAAACGCTTATTTTTCCTTTAAAGAAATTTGGCTTATTCTGTTGTTTTTCGAACCACCAGTTATCAGTTCCGTCAGTTTCTGTATTACAGTTTAATCCGTTTTTAAATTTGGTTTCAGCGAGATTTATTTCTTCAATATTATCAGGATATTGAGCAAAATGTTTCCACTCTTTTACACTATTAAATTTTGCTCCAGTATAATCAAAGTAATAATAAGGTCTGTTTGTTAGATAGGAAAATAAATAATTAGCAATATCTGCAGAACCACCACTGTTGCCTCTTAAATCAAGAATTAAATCAGTAATTTTTAAATCATCTGCTTTAGCAAAAAAAGCATCTAATTGTTTTTCGGCTTTTTTTCTATCAACTTCATTATAACCATTTTCAAAAGAGTGAAATTTTAAAATGGCAATTCCATTGGTTCTAAATTTTGTCGATAATGGTTCAATATTCTCAGTTATAATTTTTGTAAAATCTTCAAATTTTACTCCTTTTAAATCAATATTCTTCTTGTCATTGTTACTATCCAAATATTCTATCTTAAAGTTTTCAGATTGGTTGTAAATGAAATAATAAAATGGAAAATTTTTAAATCTTACATTTAGTCCCGTTTCGTTTCTACCCTCAAGATGAATGTATTTTTGAATTTCGTTTACTATTGTATTAATATTTTCACCGTTGATTTTTAATATTTTACAACCTGTGAAAACTTTATTTTCTTTTGTTGTTTTGTCTAAATAAAAGTTGTTACTGATTTTATAAATACTGAAAGGAAAAACAGGGTTGCCATTAAGAAGTTTGCTAATATTGCTTCTGTCAGCCGCTGTATGCCCATCTTTAATTTTTGCCAGTAAAGTGGCTGTTAGTTTATAATAATCAACAATTGAAAGATCGCTTTTAATTGAGTTTCTTAAATCCAGATAAGTTTTACTAAATTCTTTCTTTGTACAAAACATAAATTGTCCTGGATGGATGGTGTTTGTCAAGTTATATAGGACAGTAAATTCAGAAATAATACTGTCTTTACTTAAAGTTTTATCTAATAAAGAATTTTCCGATTCAGTTTTTTGCCCAAAGGAAAAACTGAAAGTAAAAAGTAAAAGGCATAAAATTTTTTTAAATTTATTTTGTTTATTTGGTTTCATTATAGTCTTTTATACATCTTTGAGTTTCTTTGGAAAAACCATTTTATCTTTTTTTTCTAAATTCACAACCTATTCCCTTTGTATAATTATTTTTTTTGGTAATCGAAGAGTTCATTCACGTACTTTCCATAACAACTCTATTGTCGGACTCAATTGATTTTCATTGCAATAGAAAAGATTCGCCTGAATGCATAGTATAATGTTAGGCCCTATCTGAACAAATCAAATAGGGCTCATTGATCGTATAGAAGTAAGGGAAAATTATTTCTTTTCGTATTTTTTTACTCTTTGATTAATTTTACCAAATAGGGAATCACCGACTGCATTTTTCATTTCAATCTCAATTTTGTCTCCAAATTTCATAAATGGCGTGGAAGGTTTTCCGTCTTTTATGGTTTCCAGACATCTGATCTCAGCAATACAGCTGGATCCCGTTGGACTTCCCTGATTGGCCACTGTGCCTGAACCAATAACTGTACCGGCCATTAATGAACGGGTTTTTGCAGCATGGGCAATTAATTCGCCAAAATTAAAGGTCATGTCGACGCCTGCATTGGGAGTCCCTACAATTTCATCATTTAATATTGATATCAATGGTAAGTGCAGTTTACCGTTAATAAATTCGTCTTTCAATTCATCTACAGAAATGATAACCGGAGCAAAAGAAGTCCAGGGTTTGGATTGATAGAATCCGAATTGTTTAGAGAGTTCATTGGGAATTAGGTTTCTGAGTGAAACATCGTTTATTATTGTTACAAATTTAATATGATTTAAGGCATCTTGAGCACTTACACCAGCAGGAACATCATCAGTGATTACGGCAACTTCAGATTCAAAATCAATTCCCCACTCTTCATTTTCAATCTCTATGGCATCATAAGCTCCGATAAAAGCATCCGAGGCCCCCATATACATTAGAGGATCTGTCCAAAAAGATTCAGGAAGCTCTGCGTTTCTTGCTTTTCGAACAAGTTCGACATGAGTAACATAGGCGCTTGCATCTGCCCAGTGATAAGCTCTTGGAATTGGAGCTAAAACACGCACGCTTGTAAAATCAAAACTACCGATTGTTAATTTACCAGAGTTTAGTTGCTGGTAAATATCCTGAAGTTTCTTTTCATTGATTGGCCAGTTATCGATTGCCTGTTGCATGGTTACGGCAATTTCAGTAACCCGGATGGCTTTTGTCAGTTCTTTATTTACAACAACCAATTCTCCATCTCTGGTGTTATTATCTATTGATGCTAGTTTCATTATAATACTTCGTTTAGTTTTTTTATTCGTTTTAAGTTTAACTGATTCATTATTAGCTGTTAAAAGTAGTTGACGCAGTTTTTGATGTTTAGAACGAATATATGAAATAAAGATACATTTACAGCTACTCCATAATAAATTCAATTTTTATAAAATAATAGCTATTCTTGGATTGAGCCCAATATAAAAAAGAGAACAATGCAATTTCCGGTTCTGTCGCATTCTGGAATAACTTTTATCTGAATAAAGATAGATTTTAAAGCAACGGATAACAACTACAGATTTAAGAATAAAGATTATAATCAAAATCAAAATTGGTACACAGGCTATAATTGCAGTTGTGGGGCACAAGTATGTATTCCGCTTTGAAATTTCCTAAATCTAAAAAGAACCCGATCTATTAGATCATACACTCAAGAAATAGTTTCCAAAGAAAAGAAGTGCCCATAACTAGTCATTATAGTATTAAAAAAAAAGTCCTCATTTTAAAGCACTTCGGCTAGTGAACAACTTGTTTTGGTCTTTTTTTTGTGTAAATTCTTATTTGTATTCTACATTATCCACATAAAAAGTACAGTCTGGAAAAATATCTTCTAGTGTAATTATGTGCTCCAAAATTTGTTCGCTATTCAGCTCTGGAAAAGTACCTTTCACTTCCGTTAAGGAGGAAACAAATACCTTTTTTAAATTTTTCAGTCCATCCAGTGCGATTAGATCTGCCAGGTCAATTCCTGTTCGCCAAATATCGAGATATTCCAGATCAGTAAGTTGTTTGAGGTATGGAAGACTGTTTTTAGTAATATTAGGATGCTTCATTAAAGTGAGGCTTTTGAGTTGCTTTACTTTTGATATATGTTGTACACCTTCATCTGTAAGAGCAGTTTCTTTGAGATAGATCGAATCAATAATCTTTACTTTATCAGTAAGTATTTTGAAGTATTTGTCATTATAGTCGGGATCATCTATTCCGGCAATGGCATCCACTTTTTTAGGAATGTCTTTGGAATCATTGATTTGACAAAAATGCCACCAAAATGTTTTTTCTTCACCTTTGAGTTTCATCGCTTTTACAGAATTAATAATAGGCAATACGGTTTATTGTGCCAATATTCAAAGTTAAAAGATATTATTAAAAGTAATACTAATTTGGCCTCACTAAGGCTTAAATTAATTCAATACTAGATTGTTGCCGATCAGGTGCATATCACTGTCAATTGTCAAGTAATTCAATTGCAAGATCAAATTGTATTAACCAGAAAACGGACCTTGCTTTTAAATCCTGTCAGAAAACCCAAATAACAGGATCACTAACCCATTTCTCTTTTCGTAGAGGCAACTTTTTTCAATTAATGTATTAAGTATTAGATCTGATAAAGAGACTAATGGCAAGAGATTATACTATTCTTCCAACTCTTAAACAAGAGGGTTAATGTAAAGCATAACTAAAGAAATTTTCATTCGAAACGGACTAAAAGGGCAGCCAAGATAGTGACCGCCGGACGCTGCGCGCGCATAATGGCTGAGCCAGCCTCCGGGACTTATAGCGCTTCGCATCCTCTAGACCGGTCACTTGATTATTGCTTTCTTTTTTTCCGTTTTTTCTTTTGAAAAATACTTTTAAGTCAGACGTTTATGAGAAAAAGTACTTTCCTGCAATAACTATATTTGTTGAGATAAGGATATAAAATCTTCATCTCGTAGATATATCCATTATCAGCTTTTAATTTCTTCAAATTCTTTTCATCAATTTTTATAGGGATGGATACGGAAGAATTGGCCTCTGAAATCAAGTAGTGCATTAAATTATTAACTTCTTGTGATTTAGGGAACGTTTTTTTTAGTAATTCGTTTGGTTCTCTAATTTTGATAATTGCAAAAGCAATTATGATGTCATCTTGTTTATTTTTAATGCTATAAAGTAATAGAGACTGGAGATATTTTGGAGAAGGGTCATAATTTTGTATCGAATCAAGTCCAAAGTAAGATCCAGGCTTATAGAAAGTTAAATGACCTTCCTCTAAGAAATATTTGAATGTTTTGTCCAAGGACTCTTCCTGTGCATTGGTAAAAGTGCAATAGAAAAAAACAGAAAGAAAAACGATGCAAGTTTTTTTCCAAAAAAAATAAGCCAAATTGGATGGCAAAAAAAACTCTTTGAGGACTTTTAATTAGGTTGTCATTATCATAAATCTACAAGGAAGTTGGTTTATTTGACAACTTTTGCTATGCTGTATGATAACCAAAACATTTAAAAATACAATTCTTAAGCTATATAGGATTGAAATAGTTTTGGATTATAGCTTACTAGTATATTTTTATACTGTATTTTCTTATTTTTACAATGTAAATATAGAGAAAAAGTTTCCTGTGTTCGCTAATCCTTAATAGATTACATTTTAATCTTAATGAAATATTAAGGCGTTAGGTGCACAAATTATTTTACGAGGAGAAATTAAATCAATATATTAGTTTCATAATTCTTTAATTTTTAGATTGCAAAGAATCAGCTTTTGCGAAAAATTATTTTAAATATAAGCGATAAAACCTATGAAATCTGCCTTTTTTTCTTTAAAAAGCGGAATCCTTTTTAGAAGAGCTTTCAGCAATTGAATTAGTACTTTACGCATTGGAGAATTTAGGAGATGATTTTTATGAAGATTCTATTATGGACAACCATAATGATTTCTTAAAACAATTTAATGAAATTGAGCATATAAAATTTCAGATGAATTTAATGTTTTCAGATTTTGGTATGGGATATTTTTTCTCAGATGAATTAAATGATTTTATTCCTGAAAACGAATTTAATAATCAGTTCTATCTATGCCACCTTATAAAGGTAAATGGACTATTTATGGATTTTTTAAAAGAATATAGAATTTCATAAAACAATAAATTTTTTCAAATACAGTTTAATATTAGGTATTGTTTCAACGACTTTATAATATTTCAAAAACATTTGCAAATAATCAATAACCTGTAGTGTATCGCAGTTAAAACTAAACAATCTCAGATTTTCAGCATTTTGTCCAATACAGGAATCATGTTTTTTACTTCAAAATCAAACTCAATAAGTTAACTCTTAATTTAATAATTGCCCATTAACTTCTAATTCAAACAATATCCAATGAATTTTATCAAACCCACCCAACTACTTATAATATTTATTAGCATTTGTCTAATTAGTTGTGATAGTAAAAATGAAGAGCAGTCTGTCCTGCCAGAATCAAACAACGGCATTGAGGAATCAGCTATAATTGCGCAAGGTTACACAAAAGTATTTGAAGAGAATTTTACAACCGATTTAAACAAATGGAACATCTGGATAGGAGGTGCTTATAACGATGAATTACAGCATTATCAAGCATCGAATCTAGGAATTAATAATGGAAATTTAGAAATCAAAGCTAAAAAGGAAACCGTTACCGGAGTCACTGATCCTGAAAATACCCAGCCAAAAAAATTCGAATATACTTCGGGAAGAATCGAATCAAAGTTTGAGATTGCTCCTACTGCTTCCAAAAAGAAAGTGCGAATCAGTGCCCGAATAAAACTCCCTGCCGGATATGGTATGTGGCCAGCATTCTGGTCTTATGGTGATCCATGGCCAACTCATGGCGAGATAGACATATTAGAAGCTTTAGGACAAGACCATAACAGTTATATTATAAATTATTATTACGGAACTACAGAAGGTTATCCACTTACCAACAATGACCTTACGACTTCAATTATTCACTCTGAGAAAGACTTAACTCAGGATTATCACCTATACGAAGTTATTTGGGAACAAAATAGTTTGACTTTTTTACTTGACGGAAAAATCATCAACACCAAATTATCAAGTAACCCTGGAAATAAATTTATTTCTGAATTCTTTAATAAACCTCAACATATAGTTTTAAACACTGCTATTGGGGGAAATATGTTTGATAACTTCAATCCAGAATTGATTCAAACAGGTGTTCTTTACGTAGACTGGGTCAAAGTTTTTGTATCAAATTAATTATTTATTAATGCATTTAAAATAAGAAATCATTTTTTAAATAAAAGAACAGGGTTCTGTGTTGCTCCATGTTTCTTGGCTCCGCCTGAAATCCGTTTTCATTCTGGCAGCCTAAACGATTTTGTAGAATGATCCTAAAAAAACTTTATCTACTTTAATATTTAGATTATTACTTTACATGCAGTATTTGGTTGCTCCTAAAATAGCTTCTTTGTTTTTTCACTTCAAAAACAAAGAGTATAAATCTCTTTTTTGAATATTTTATACTGTTTTTAAAATCAGTGAATTACGTTTTGTGTAAGAAAAACACACAAAAAACGCTAAAAATGTTAAATTTAACTAATATGATTTAAGAGTAATTTCGAAATATTTGTAATTCAAGTGCTTACATTGTAAAGAAGTAAATTTCTTTTGTAATTTTGCACTCCGAATTTATTTTAACATCAAATAATTGCAAATACGAAGAATGACAAAATTTATTAAAAAGAGTTTAATTGTAACCGCGTTATTAATTACAATTATCACTTATGCAGGTAAAAAAAAGGGAGATTATATTCTAAAAATCGCAACCGGAAATGGAAAAATGGTAAGCTTTATTATTGATGCTCTCCAAGATTCATCTTTTTCTATCTATGATCAAAATCATGATTTAGTTTATGCTGGAGAAGCTGCAGTAAATAAATTCGAGACTTCAAAAACAATAAGTTTAGAAGGACTTCCAGTCGGGATTTATTTATTAGAAGTGAGCGAAGACGGTAGAACCATCAAACACGAAATAGAAGTTACTAACAATTTAAAAGCGGTTAGAATGGACAAATCTGTAAATATGAGTCCTTCTTTGCGCCGTTAAATTTTTGCCCCAAATTAAGAGCAGTTCAGAGTTGAGCTGTTTAATGGCTACTCAATTCTGAACTGCTCTTTTATCTTTTCTTGTTTGTTTTGAACAAGTTTACCTGAATATTTTCTCTTTTGCATTTATTCTAGGACCAAAATTTAGCTATGTGTATGAATAATATAATTTATAATTGGAGTCCTTACTTATTATAGCATATGAAAAAGAAATTTCATAAAAGTATAATACAAATATTTTTCTTTTCCTATTTATGATCATAGCCACTTTAGTACAGGGAGGCTGGGCCTTATGGGATTATCGCTCAACAGGTACCTGCTCTTGGTTATATTGTGATATATTTTCAGATTTATTTCTTTTGTCTTTACTACCGACGGCTTTGATTTGCATTATGAATATTTCATTTTTCATGATAACTTCCAAAAGAATTTTGAGTACATTAATTACGGTATTTGTTTTGATGTCGTCTTGCCTAATAATTGATACAGAAATTTTTATTGATAGGGAAGTCGCATGGAGTACATATGGGAATATCTGGAATACAGGATTTTCTTTGGCAGCTGAACCAATTTTAACAATATGTTTATTTTTTATTTATCCCTTTTATTATTTATCTCAAAAAATTTCTTTTTACGCGGACTAAAGTTAAATACTGTTTTTAAATATGTATATATTACTAAACTTCAGTTTTCTCAATAGAATATGAATATCTAAGAATTTAATAAACATAATCATTATTATTTTTAGCTTAATATAAAATCAATAATTTTTTTAAGTATTGTTTTATTTATTTTTGCAGCTTAAATTTAATTTATATAGTATTATGAACAATCTGTTAGAAAAAATTAGCGCAGAGTTTGAAACATTTAAAACCGAATCCGGATCATTAATTGAGAAAGGTATTAAAGCTGCCGGGCCAAGAGCACGTAAATCAACTTTAGAACTTGAAAAATTATTAAAAGAGTTTAGAAAAGTTTCTGTAGAAGAATCAAAAAAATAATTTACCTGTTTTTAATTAAAAGCCCTCTGCAATTTAACAGAGGGCTTTTTTTAAAACTTTAGATATTTATTATAAGTGCCTTTTAAGAAAAAATTACTTACAATCTCTGTAAGCAATGTTAATTTTTAATAGCTTAGTTTTCAAGTTTTGTATGCAATAACAAAAAATTGGAACAATTATCTTCTTATGGTGTGTAATTTTTAATTTTTATACATTTTAGTTTAAAAAAATTGAGTTATTTTTTAAGATAGTTAATTATCAGCTATAATATAATGAGTATTTCAACTAATAGAAAATGTTTTTGCAACCGACAGTCATAAGTACAAAAAGGATTGGATAGACAAATGGGAGTATGATGATTTAGCAAAACTTATTTATACACTAGGAAAATATGATGACAATTTAGCCGACAAAGAACTTATGTATTCTATGCCTTTTTTCGATAATCACGAAATTGAATTTGAAGAATAGACTGTTCAAAATATAAAAAAATAATCCAACAGTTTTCTATTATTTATGGAAAGAAACGATGCCTAGACATTGGGATATTTTTTAGAGCGACTAATTTATATTAAAACGAGGCCTGTAATTTTTGGGAAGCACTAAGACTGACCACCTGCAGCTACAACGGATTTGGGCAACTGGCTTAATGGAAAGTTGATTTTGTATTTGAGATGATTTGACAAATCCTAAAATAGGACTTAATTTAGTCCCAAACCCATTGTAATACCAGAAGGATAAAGATGGATTTTAAAGAGGCTGTTTTATCAAAACCATCAAATTGTATTTTGTGCACTTTTTCTTAATTAAAATGTTTATCTTTAGTTATTATTAACCATTTCCACGGATATAATTCGATCGTTTATCAATTTACAAGAGCTTATATTTTATATAAACATTTGCGGATTTCTAAATTCTTGTCTTATGTTTTTGAATTATAAAATATTAGTCATGGCTCTAAACAAACAAAATTCCCTACGATATATTTATTTAGCTGACGATGACGAGGATGACCGCGAATTGTTTGTAGATGCGCTCAGAGAGGTAGATCCGTCTGTAATTCTAACTCAGGTCGAAGATGGAGGACAACTGATGGATGTTCTCAGTACCATCACAGACTCTATACCTGAGATTCTTTTTTTGGATATCAATATGCCGGGTAAAAGCGGATTTCAGTGCCTAGAAGAGATTAGAAGGCAGGAAGGAGACCTGAAAGAACTTAATGTCATAATACTTTCCACTAGTAATGATCCCGAGGATATTGAAAAAGCATTAGAACTCGGCGCAACTTTTTATGCGGTAAAGCCACATAGATTTGACTTGTTGAAATCTTTTGTAAAAGAGATGCTGCAGATTGACTGGGATATGATCCAGGAAACTGAAAGATTTCGATTGATATAGGATTGGCTAATATTTAAGCTTTGGAAATCTGAACTTACCGGACTCCTTGTGAGAGCTGTTTTTTTAGGGTACTTGTTTTTTAAGTTCCATTGGCATGAAATACTTCAGTAAAAACCTCAAAATAATCTCTTCCAAGATAGTAAGAAAAAAATAAAACACACACTTGTAATAGAGATAAAAAACAGGTGCGTATTTACTAGTTTTGGGTGAATAGAACCAATAGTCAGTCAACATTTGTAATTTAGTAATTTGTGTGTGAATTTTTAATCAAAAATAGAAACCTTCTCTGATACACTATGAAAAGTAAGATAGATAAAATGTTGTCAAGTTATGGGTTGAGTGAAGCTTGCAGTATTTTGCCTTTGCTGGACAATTTTATGGATGAAGATGATATAAGAAATTATTGCTGGCAGGTACTGCATGCTTATTCTGACCTGAAAAAGGAAGACTGGATTATTGGAATTGAAGGAGGGGATTTTATTTATAGTTTTGATAATAACTATGTTTTTATCACTGACGATATCTGGAGCTTTAATTTAATAGCCGAAGAGCCAGTTCTGGTATTGTTGGCTGAAAAGATGAAATTATTAAAGTAAATCAGTGAGCTTTCTCTTGTTATTGAATTGGAAGTTGTTTCACCCTCTCTGCAAACTCTATATTTAATAAACGTAATAGATAATTGTTAATTAATATATGGTAAGAGAATAAATTATTTTGATTTAATTAATATGATAATACAGGTTCGATCCTAAACGTCTTAGATCTTGATTCTACAATGTTTACCGTTTCCTAAAACTGCAAGTGCCACGATTTTACCACAAATATTAAAGTTCTCATAGTATTATCTAGGTTTTCGCATTCTTTGTAGTGGCAGGAGCTTCAGCTCTTCAATTAATCCTGCTGCAATCGGCAGATCCAGTAAAGGTTTTTCCGTCATGTTTATCTCATCTTTGAAACCAAAACCGGCATTGTAAAGGTCATCAAAAAAAAGATTTAGATAACCGAAGTACATAGCAATGCAAAAAGACATTTTCAGAATCTAAAAGCAGGTTTGTTTTTCATTGTATAAATGTATAAAATGTTTATTTTTAGTATTTTGAATAAAATTTGGTTCTTTTAGCTTTACGACTTTTAAACTTAATTGGCCTGCTGAATAATTTCGTTTAAAAACTTATCGTAATCGAAATTCTCAAAGTCTGCAGGTGATTTTAGTTTAATTTTATACGCTTTTGTTGTTGAGGGCATATCATCTTTCATTGTATTAATGGTAGTTTCTTCGAGCGTGCCGTCAGTTTGGTTTTTAGGTTTATAAACGTACTGAGTATGTGAGCCTGCTCCCATAAAATACCCGGTAAATTCATGTAATTGTAAACCATTATTTTGAAAGATAAATTCAAAAGAAATATGTCCGTTAGGACCAACGGCGCTTAAATCAAATACAATTTTATTGTTTTCGATTGCCACATCCTCCACATCGAATTTTTTATAATTATCAGCATTATATTCGGGCGGCATGATGGTATAACTTTTTTTATACAACTCAAAACCTTGCTTGTTACCCAATAAAACAAGGGTGATACGCGCAAGCGATTTGTATTCTTCGTCTTCTTGCAAAATCAAAACTTTGTCTTTAAAGTTGTCCTGATTAAGAAAACCAACAGCTTCATATTGGATTACATAATTATAGTTCTCTAAAAATTCAGTTATTTGGCTGCCTAAAGTATCTTTTTTTAAAGCTGCTGATTGCAATGGAGTTGTCTGTTTGTTTGTTGCTTTTGATACAGGTTTCTTTTTTAAAGTGCTGTCTAACGAATTTTTGTTTTGACAAGCAAATGCCAATAAACTAAAAAAAACACCCGATATAATTTTTTTGCAGACCATAATTTTTGATAAAAAGTAGCAATTACTACCTGCAAATTTTAGAAAAAAAGCATTGTAAATCAAGATCAATATAAATTCGGAGAAAGTTGGAAGAAATTCGATAGTAACTTTTTTAAATTCGTATTCCTTTAAAGATAAAAATCAAGATTTGCCCTATTAAAACTTTGAAATAAAAAATGATATATTCGTGGCTTAAATTGTATTCAGGCAAAATATCATTTGTTGAATAAGAATTTATTTAACCGTTATTTCATATATGAGCAAAATACGAACCTTAATTATAGAAGACGAACCGGCGATACGAAAAGAACTACAATGGTTGGTTTCACAAGAAGAATCCTTAAAGTTAGAAGCTATGACGGGTTCGGTAAAAGAGTCATTGCAGATCATAAAAAACACAGAACTTGATTTAATTTTGATGGATATTCAGCTGACAGATGGTACAGCTTTCGATATATTGAATCAATTAGAACAGGTTTCCTGCCCAATCATTTTTATTACGGCTTATAATCATTTTGCTATAAAAGCGATCAAGTATGGCGCATTGGATTATCTTCTAAAACCAGTTGACAGCGATGAATTTGCAGCAGCCATACAAAAAGTTAAGAAAGTCAAACAGACTGATTATCTCACGCAGATTAATGTTTTGAAAGCATACAGTGCTGTAAAAACTATTGAAATGAGTTCCAGTATTTGTATCACTTCTTTAGATTGCATGCAGATAATTCGGCTGAATGAAATTATATATCTTTCGGGAGAAGGCTCTTATACTCAAATTCATCAGGAAAATAATAAAATTGTAACCGCTTCGAAACCTTTAAAATACTACGAAGAGATTCTGCCAGATGACTTTTTTATAAAAACACATCAATCCTATATTGTGAATAAAAATTTTATTGACAAATACATGAAAACAGGCATAATTGTTATGAAAAATGCTGCTGAAATTCCTGTTGCGACCCGCAGAAAAGAGTTTGTTATAGATCATTTAAACCCTTTGAGATAATGCGCAAAATTGTATTCTTTGTGCTGATTTTATTAGTTTCCTGTCAGCAGAAATCCAAAAAAGAATTGCTTCATCCTGAAAAAGTGCTCGAAAAATTAGTGGTAATCAGCGATAGCATAGATCAGAATCCTGAAATTGATAAACTTATTTTTTGGTCGGGTAAGCTCAAAGAAAAAGATTTCTCAAAAACAAGTTCGACTTTAGCGTTTATACATTACAATTTGGCTAAGAATCTGGCTAAAAGCAATATAGACAGTGCCAAAAATCATATTAATATTGCTTTAAATTTAATCGAAAAAGAAAAAGGTTTCAATGCGCTTAAATTTACGATTTACAACGGTGCCGGATTAATTTCAGAGCACGAAGGCAAGTTCTACCAATCGGTTTATTATTTTAATCAATCGGCGGCGATCATTATGAATGACGATTCACTGCAATGTAAACCAATGGCAAAAGTGATTTGCTTGCTCAATGCGGCTCAGGACAATAACAAAATTAGTCAATATCCAAAATCGGTGGAGCAAAACCAATTGGTATTAAAAATTTTAAAAAAACTGCCCGAAGATAATTTTAAATACAACTTTAGAGCTTATTCGCAATTGTTTACGGCTTGTGAAGAAAGTGAAATTTACAAGACAGATTCGCTTTTATTTTATATTAAAAAACTAAAAAGTATTTCGGTACAAACGAATGATCCGATGCAAATTAGATTTACTAATGAGCATATAGCACATTATTATTTGCTAAGGGAGCAGTACGATAAAGCGATACAGCATTATAATTTGGTAAAAGAATATGATGCAGAAATGGTCTCCGAAGAGCCCGAAAAACCAATTGCAATAAAAAATCTGTATACGACTTTGGCGAATCTTATCGATTTATACGTGCAAACCAAACAGTTTCCCGAAGCAGAAAGTTTAATTAAAAAGGCTGATACAATTGAAAAGCAACATTTTCAAATCTTGTCATATTATGAAAAATGCCTGAATAAAAAGGCAAAAATGCACTTTTATTTGGCTAAAGGCGATAATCTCAAAGCGCAGAACGAAGTGAATCAGGTATTAGAACTAAAAGATAATATTCTGAGAAATTCGGGCATTCAGGCGACAGAAGAAATGGCGACGATTTACGAACTGCAAGCCAAAGACAAATCTATTTACGGATTGAATAAAACGATTGATTCTGCTACAAATCGTCTGGAACGTAATAAATTGTTGCTGTTTATTGTTGGATTATTGGGCCTTTTGGCGGTTTCGTGGGTGTTGTTGCTTTATTTTTTCCAAAGGCAAAAAAGACAAAAGCAGGAAAAAGAGAAAATTTTATTGCAACAGCAATTACTGAGAACTCAAATGGAACCGCATTTTATTTTCAATACTTTATCGGCATTGCAAAGTTTTATCCGATTTGACGAAAAAGAAAAATCGATAAAATATTTAAGTCAGTTTAGTAAATTACTTCGAAGTAGTTTAGAATTAAGCCGAAAAAATGATGTTCCGCTCGATCAAGAGATTGAAGCAATAGAAAATTACCTGAGTTTGCAGCAAATGCGTTTCGAATATACGTTTGCTTACGAAATAATAATTCCCGATACAGATACATCGGCATTGTTAATTCCGCCAATGTTGATTCAGCCTTTTGTTGAAAACGCCATCATTCACGGTATTGGAAATCTGTCTGACAAAGGATTTATAAAGTTGGAAATTGTTGCGAAGGAGAATCAATTGCTGGTAAAAATTACAGATAACGGAAAAGGGTATCAGGACAAATCGAATTTAGAGATGAATCATCAGTCTTTATCGGGTGCTATAGCCCGAGAACGTTTGGAGATTTTAGCCCGAGAAAACAAAATAAAAACAAATATTGAAATTGTTTCGAATGAGAAAGGAACGGTTGTTTTATTGGCACTTCCCATAAAAAACCAGAAGTAGATCGAAAGTTTTAAAGTCGAAAGAACTGTAATTTAAAAACAGAAATATTCAATTAATACAGATTTAAAAAGAATCTTCACGAATATTCAATTATTTCAAGCGAATTGATATTGGCTTGCATTTACATTGTCTTTTTTTTAAAATTTGTATTCGGTTGAAGATAAACTAAAAAAAAGGAAATCAAATTTAACAATCAATAATAAAAATAGACATATGAAATCTGAATACTTTACAGGATTAAGTGATCAAGAGCTTTTGCAGAAAATGAAAAAATTAAAAACCGATAAAATAGTTGATGCCGCAATTATTGGCCTTACAATTGGAATCGCAATTTATAGCGTTGTGCAAAAAGTCTTTGGATTTTTTACTTTCTTTCCTCTAATAATCGGGTACCTAATTATTAAAAATTCTAAAAATAATGAAATATTGTATCGAGAAATGGAGAAAGAATTAGAATCTCGAAACTCAAAAAAGGCATAAAAACAAAGGAATTTTCACAAATATTTAATTATTTCAGACGAATTTATATCGGTTGAGATTCAACATTATCATTTTTAAAATTTGTACGCTATTACCATTTAATTGGCGATAATTTTTGAAAAATCCGTAATTAACAAACAGATTAAGTAAAATGAAGAAAATAATTTATCTTTTTATAATTGGACAACTACTAATAAGTTGTAATGATAATTTGCAGAAGAAAAGCAAATTAGAAATTAAGCCAAATACAAAAAGTGATAATTCAGGAAAAATTAATTTGCAAACGGCTCAAGTAATTTATAAAGATAGTTTGGATATTTCCTTTATAGGAAGAACAACGAAAGAATTAAATAAGTATAATTTTCACATATGTTTTGGGGCAATGATTGAAGAATATTCTGAAAATAAAAAATATGCAGTTTCAGAATATTCTTTAAAAGTTGGCAATTGCAGAAATGGAAAAAGTAAAATAACGATAGAGCAATTTATTAATTATTATGACGAAGTAAAAGCAAATTTTGTAATAAAAGATGAACTGATTGTCAGAAGTAGTTATCCAAAAAAATGTTATTCAACAATTACTTTAAAATTAGAAAATAGAGAAGAAAGCAAGTATTTAATGGAATACGAGGATAATTCAAAAGCAATTCTGACAAACATTCATAAACTTTGGGAAATAAATTTGAATGAAATGAAATTTATTGAAATTGAAACCCCAAAAAACTTTAAATGCAATAATCCGGGTTTTGCGGACGGAATATAGAGATGAAAACACACAAATTCATATTAATCAGAATTGCAATAGTATTGGGGGCTCTCCTAATAATTTACAACGGAGCTTATTATACTTTGCCAGAATACATACAACAAGATAGCTTTAGTTTTATTGCCGAAATTGATAGGATTTTTGAATTAAGCTTGATTTTTTCAATTGTATTTTTACTATTTCTGCTAGTAGAAATTTACATATTTAAGAAACGACAACAAACTAATTTGCGTAATGCAGCAATGATTTTGAGTTTATTTATAACTATTTTGGTCATTGCTTTAGTTTATGCTAACGGAATTTTTTAACCCAATTAAAAAATGAAAAAACGGATTCTAATTTTAATACTATCGAGTGCAAGTTTTATTGGTTGCAAGCAGGAAACAAAACAGCTTAGAATAGAACTTGAAAATGAAAAATCAATTGAGCCGAAAAAGGAAAATTTACAAATAATTGATATTGATTCTTCACAATTTCCAAAATCATTAAAATATGAAGGATTCATAAAAAATGCCGTTCGATGGAAAGATCAATTAGGGGATAATATTGTAATCACTACAGAAACAGGAAGCCGCAGAAATGAAAAATTTCAGCATGAATATGACGAAAGTGGTGATGCAGAATTATTTGGGTATCATTTTTTAGTAAAAAACAACCAGGTAATTCAAACTTGGAAAGTATATGATTACATCGATGATTGTCCGGTTGATATTGTGGCGTCATTTGTAAAAAACACCTTTAAAATTACTGATTTAGACCATAACGGAATTGCCGAAATTTGGTTAATGTACAAAATTGTATGCCATGGCGATGTGAGTCCTTGCGAAATGAAAATTATCATGTATGAAGGAAAACAAAAATTTGCTCTGCGCGGAGAAAGCAAGGTTCAAGTAGGAATTGACGATAACGGAGAAAAAACATTTGAAGGCGGCAATTATAAATTTGATGCAGCATTTGAAAAAAGCCCAAAAGTTTTTAGAAACTTTGCAATCAACTTATGGAATAAAAATATAATTAACTGATTTTTCAATATTTTGATTAATATTGATTTTTTTAACCTTTAGGCTTATTTTATGAAACAACTTTTACTACTTGCCATTTTACCCTTTATGATTTCTTGCAACGGACAAAAGAAAATAGATGTACTAAAATTAAATCTAAACGAACCAATAAAAAATGTGATAGATTTTAATGACAATTTACGTATTGGTGTTGAAACTGTAGAATATCCGTTTTGTTTATTAATTGAAGTAAAAAAATCTGAAAAATATAGTTTTGAAGGAATTGATCTGGAAGGACAAAAAATCATCTTTCAAATAAACGCCGAAAAACTCAAAACAGACAGTATTTCAAGATTTGGTGGTGCTCATATTGATTTAAAACCAATCAAAAATGAAAACGAATTATCGAATACGTTACAAAATTTTAATGCCGAGAATAAAATTTACGGACTGAGAATAGAAATGAAAACTCCGGGTTTAAAATCGGAAATTTTAAAGAAAATTGAGTTAAAATATGGCAAGGGTGCAAAAAATCCAAATACAGATAATGGTTTATATTGGAACCTGAAAAAGGAAAACAAATATATTTTTTTTGCACCCGATTATGACAGACTCATCATTTTAAACAACACCAATTTATCTAAAACGTGTTATTGGGATACTTTTAACGGACTTCTTGATTTTGGAGGTTGCGACAACGAAAAATACACCCAAGAATTGATGAAAAATGCAACAAAACCTGAAGATACTAAAAACAAACCCATCATAAAAATCGATAAAAATTGGAATCTAAACAATTTAATTGTGGGAAAATCAACCGAAGACGATTTTGTGCAATCTCAAACCAACAAAAATTTTGAACGGATGGTAGAAATTGATGGAAGTACAGGAAATGTAAATGAAATTATGTATCAAAATGAATATCATGATTTCTATTTTTATTTATCTGCAAGTAAAAAGAATCCTGAAAACAGGAAAGAAAACCAAATTATGGGATATGCTATAAACGATTTTAGGAAGGTTGAAATTTCATTTGAAAACGGATTGAAAACAGGTATGAAATTCGAAGATGTGGTCAAATTATTCGACAAAAATTCAATAATTGATTATGAAAGTTTAAAATTCGCAAACTACATTGAAATAAAAAATGGACCTTACAAAACAACGTTGAATTTTGACAAAAAAATGTTGTTTTCGGGAATGTTTGTAAAATAAAAACTTCCGCCCACAATCAAAAGAAAAACAATGAAAAATAACCGAACATTATTTTTATCAATGATAACTTTTTTAAGTTTCGTTCTGCAATCTTGTGAAAATAAAACAAAAAATACAGCCGAGATAAAAAAAACAAATCAATCCAAAACAAAACAAACTGATCTTAAAATTGTCCAGACTAAAGAAGAAATTTTTAAGGATGTTTTCGAATTTGTAGCCTACAATGACGACGGAGACTATTCGTATATTCAAGTAAAAAAAGGAGATGAATCATACGGTTTTGTTAATGATAAAAATGAGGACCGGAGTTTGTTAAGAGGCGATATTTGTGAAATTCAATGGAAAAAAGATACCATTTATATTGCAGGTGATGGAGAAACGCCAATGCTTGAGGATTGGTTGGTTTCGGTTAATAAAATTAAAGATGGCAATGTTTCTAAGTTGAGAAAAGAGCAGAAAACAGAATTTAAATATCATTGGAGTGAGCAGGAAAATTACTCGCAGGGTTTTTTAGACGATATCTATTTAGTGACAGAATATTACATTGCCAACTCAAAAAACAAACTTTTGCAACTTCATCTCAAAAGTAAAGAACAAATAAATTATTCGATAGAAAATCGAAAAAGAGAAAACAGAGATTTTACAGTTATGGGAATTGGTTATGAATTTGAAAATCGGACCAATATTTTTCAATGGCTGTATTACGATACCGAAAATCACAAACTTTATGAATACGATTTGGGCAATGATGAACTTAATGAATTTAAATAAAAGTTTCACTCAATAACCATAATTATAAATTTAGGATGAATAGAATTTTAGCACTACTAGCCATTTTGCCGTTTCTGATTTCTTGTCAGAACAAAAAAGAACAAGAGGAGAATAATTTAAAAGAACTTCAAAAGCAAGCTCAGGAATTGAGAAAAAATCAAATTGATTTTTTTATGAATGCAACACCAAAGCATTTTTCTGCGAAAACTTTAAGTGGTAAACTATTTAATTCTCAATATTTTAAAAACAAAAATTTGGTGGTATTCATTTATGACAAGTCCTACTTAAAAATGAGTGATACTTATGATATGACTAAAGAATTAAATGAAATTTATAAGGCATATAAAAGCAAAATCGAGTTTGTAGGTATAATTGAGGGCTATGTTGAAAACCAAAACGAACTGAATGAATATTTGAAAAATTCTAAAATTTTATTTGAGCAAATTGACAATACAAAATCGAAAAACAAACCTGAAATTTTAAATTATAATATGTATTGTAGTCCGGCTAAAATTCTTATTAACTCAAATGGAAAAGTAATTCATTCTTTTTGTGGAGGCGGAAACAGTTATGAATTAATACAAAAATTAGAGCGTATAAAAAACTCTCGCTAATAAAAGGTTTAATGTCACTCGTGAACGCAAAGCATCAAAATGTTCCCGAAAACTTTAAGCCAACATTTTCAAAATGAAATATACAATCCTTTTATTCAGTCTTGTTTTTGGCCTATTTTCTTTCAAAGATTTCGAGATACAATGGGTCGAAAATCTGGATGGCGATTTTTCTTTTTCACGAAAGCACAGTTTAAAATGTGAGGCCTGGTGTTACGAATATGCGGGCGTTACCGAAATAACAGCAAAACGATTGCATAAAGACACGATTGAGTGTTATACCATGGCAAATGCGGCAACCCATTGTTCGTTACGTTTTTATATTGTCAATAATGTCATCAGAAATCCAAGAATTGAGCTGAATAGTATTGCTGGCGGAAAATACACCTATCTATGTAAGGAAGGCAATATAAAAATGGACAAAAAAGTGATGCAAAAAGACATCTTAAAAGCCCAATTTGATATGAAGTTTGACCATCCCGAAAATCCAGAAAAGCTAATGTTTTGGAAAGGAAAAATTTATGCCAAAATAAAATAAGCGCAAAAGTTAATTGTTGTTTCAAAAAATAAACCGAAATGGAATTAGAAAATTTTAAGAATAGTCTAAAAAGATTAAAGAAATGTGATATGTATTGGGACGAAATGCAACCGAATGAAATCGGACGTTTATGTCAGAGATGCAATAAGACAATCATCGATTTTTCAAAAATGTCTTTTACTGATATTGCTTTTAAAATGGCTGAAACCAATGAATCTACGTGTGGTTTTTATTTACCTGAACAATTGGCAAAAATTAAACAATCAAAAAAAAACATCCCTTTAAGTGTTGGATTGACTACTTTAATGGCAACGACTTCATTAGCAAATTCAGAAAACAAAGAAAATAAAGAAATTGAAAAATATTGTTTAAACAAAGTTTACAATGACAAAGAGAAGAATGAAGAATGTACGGAACAAGTTAAAATAGGTCATGATTCAATTTTAATAAGCGGTAAAGTTGAATATTATGATTCGATCGCAAAAAAAAACCTAACCGATGCTTATGCCTATATAATAATTAAAGGAACTAAAACGGGAACTGTAACAAATGAGAATGGTGATTTTCAAATGAAATATTTGCCAGGCCTTGAAAATGAAAAAATTATACTATCAATAGGAGCTATTGGATTTGAACAAAAAGAGATTGAAATAAGTACTGAAAGTAAAAGTACAGACTTAGGTGTAATTGTTTTAGTAGGGCGGGAAGCTAAATTAACTGAATTTATAGTAACAAGAAAAAGAATAAGTTTTGCCGGAAGAATATGGCGAAAAATAACAAAACCATTCAGATAAAAAAGATAATAGCTACTATTTAGTATATAGCATATAAAAAGAGAAAAAAAACGGATTTAAAAAAGAGCTTCACGAATATCGAATCATTTGAGGCGAATTTATATCGACTAAAATTTGTGCCCTTTTAATTTTCAAATTTGTATTGAAAATAGAAACTATTGTAATTTTATAAGAAGAACAGTAATAGAGTTGATATTTAGGGTAATGAAGTTTGGTGCTTTAGCGAAAGCAAAGAGTTTGGAGAGTTCTTGTTTCAATTTTCGTCAATGATGATAGTCGTATTTACAGCTGTTCCTGTAATTTGTTATTGTCTTATTTATCATTTAAAAAGGGGACTAAAATGAAAAAAATATTATTTATACTATTGGTATTTTGCTGCTTTAAAACAACAGCTCAAGTACTAAAAGATTGCTCGAGTTGCTCGACAAAAATAATCACACAAAAACAAATCAATGGTTTGAGCATTGACGAAATCCGACTTTTAACAAATGAAATATTTGCAAGAAAAGGGTATCAGTTTGAAAGAGGCAGATTTGAAGATTACTTTGCTGGGAAGGCGTGGTACAAAGCAAAGAATGACAACAAAAGCATCGTATTTAATGAAATCGAAAAACAAAACATAAAATTTTTTCAAGACATAACAAAGTCACTCAAAGCAAAACAAGCTCAATTAACCAATCAGTTAAAAGTTTTTAAAAACCTTGTTTTAACAGGCAATAAAGAAGAACTTAAATCTAAATTTAATTTTTTCTACGAAAATCAGACTGGAGATGATGAACCGAAATCGCTTAAAGAGGTTTTAAATAAAATCAATCTTGACGATATAAACTATTATAAAAATAAAGGGCTCAATAGTACCACGACAGACAATGGTTTTGTAAAAATTGTTTATGAAATTTCAATAAATGAAGAAAAGATAAATGTCTATTACAACTACATGACTCATTCTGAAATTATTGAAAATTTTGACGAATTTACAGACTATCATTCCGAAAATGAATTTATGTATAATTGGCAATTTGAATTTAAAAATAACAAACTGAAATTTATCAGATTGTCAGTCGCAGGATAAAGAAACTTACATAAATAAAGGCTTTTCGGGAATGCAATTGATTAGTTAGCAATCAGCTTAAAACAAAATACTTAAAAAAAATATGAAAAGATTATTGTTAATGAATTTTATTTTAATTCAGTTTTTTGCGAATTCCCAAACGATAAATCTAAAAGAAAATTTTAATTTTAAAATAACAGAGGTTAAAGGCGATTTGAATAATGATAAATTAGATGATAAAGTAGTAGTTATGCAGGATACTGTAAACGAAATTGCACCATTTAAATTAGAAATATTTTTTGCCAATTCAAATGGGGATTATAAAACTATTGCAACTTCGAGAAAAATTATTGCTCCTCAATATCCAAATGGTAGAAACGGATTTTTAACTGGAAATAGTCTAGAAAATATTACCATAAAAAAAACATTGTTATTGTAAATTATGGGCTTTTACGGGGGCATTTAGAACACAAATTTAGGTTTCAAAACGGAAATTTTGAATTAATTGGTTATTCTGCATCCTATTTAGAAAATCCACAAATAATTCGAATAATAGATTTTAATCTTTCAACAGGATTAAGGTATGAAAAAATGGAAAAAGTCGGTACCGATGAAATCGAAAGTAAATCTACAACAAAAGTAGTAATAAGACCGCTACCAAAAATACAAGATGTAGAGCCATTTGAAAACGATTTATACTAAAAAACCGAACGGCTAACGTTACCAATAATTTTAAGAATGAGACAAATACTTACATTTTTGACAATATTAGTTTTATGTTCATGTAAACAACAAATCGAACAGACTAAAATATCCGGGAATACAACTTCGTTGGATAGCGCTAATAATTCAGCTGTTTTAGTGAAAGTGGAAAAGGTAAATAACAAAACGCCCCAGAAAGACTCTATTAATTGGGAAAAACATCAAGACTCCCTTCGGAATAAAATTTTAAAAGGAAAGAAAAATAAAATATTGAAAGAAAGCTTTCTTCAGGAAATGTATATAAGGAATGTGGCGACAATTTTCAATGACAGCGTTACCGTGAATATACCGTTTAATGTACACGGACTTGATTGCGGAGCACCGGACTGTTATTCTACTGATATTAGTTTTAACTTGAAACTTGGTGACAAATTAATATTCCCAAAGAACATCCAATTTATGGAGCACGAACATGGCTGTGTTGACAATGAACAAAAAATTTCAGGGGATTTTAAATTAATGGAAGAAACTACGAATCATGTAATTTACTATTCAGCCAAGCACAAAAGGACAATGGTTTTATTTCGCTCAAATAGAAAAAATGGGACAACAGCATTTTATTTTACTGGACTTGGAGAGAACAGAATTAATGGAAAGAATGTGTATAACATTACGAAGGAGTACAATGAGGAGGACAAGAATTCTATTTATCCATTTAGGAGTTTGGTCTTGACTACAAATGAGTATGAGAATTTTATAGAGTAAAGACTTAACAGAAAGAAAAACTACTAAAAAATGAACATAATGTTTATGAAAAATATTTTACTTTTTATGCTTTTATCCTCTTTGATGAGATGCAATGCGCAGGAGAATCCAGAACCACTGGTGATTTCAGAAGTGTATTCTCTTTCAAAAAAAGAAAAACTTTCGACAACTGCTTACGAAGTTTTCAAAACCAATAAATTTTTAAATTTTAAAAATAAAGACACTCTTATTGAAAAAATTGATGGTGTTGTTTACAAAAAAAACGATTTGAATAATTTTTTCTCCTATAAAAAAGATTGGGAAAAAATTGAGAAAGAAGATACGACTTCATACACTAAGAAAGAGCGTGCAAAATATGTGTATAAAGACAATACCATGATTGAAACCTATTTAGAATTTGGAAGTTATGAGGTTCGGAAAGAAATAAAAACAGTTTACAATTCAAAATGTTTTGTGTTACGGTACGAAAAAAAATATTTTGTGGGCGAAAATTATAACCGCACCGAAAGCATTACCAACGAATATGATAACCAAAACAGAGCCGTCAAAATCATAAAGCGCACAGAATACAGCAAGAAAGAAAATAATGAAGAAGCAATAATTACAGTAAAATACCAAGACGGAATTGTAACCATTATGAGCGAGAATGGTACGATTGTGTGCGAATTAATTAAAGATGAAAATTCGGTTGGTTTTATTTCTAAATTAAGTGCAAATGGTACTGCTGATTATTTTCGTTATGCAATGGCACAGCGGCAAATTGAAACGGCAAAAGAATACTGTACGGAAAAAATGATAAAGAAAATCGAAAGAGATTTGATTTTTTATCAGAACATTGTTAGCATAAAAGCTCTGGGTGGCAGTGGTAGTTTTGGAGAAAAAGTTACTATTAATGAAGATTGGGAAATTACTTTTAAAGACAAAAAAGCAGAAAAGTACAGTGCTATTTTTGCTTTGGTAAAACAAAAAAACGGCTGGAAAATTGATGATTTTCAAATTAACAGATAACAATGAAAAAAAAGATACTTCTTTCGATTTTTTTACAGCTTGCTTTGTTGAGTTGTAAAAGTAATAATGAGGAAAATGTTTCAAAAGAGAATTTAAAAAATACTGTTGTCCAGAATCAAAGTAATACTGCAAACAAAGAATCATTTACCATCGACTGTGGTTCGGGATGTGCAATGATTTATGACGAAATTTCAAGAAAAATCAACACCAATTCGGTTGAAATAAAATTTGAAATCACACAATATATTGACGAAAAAATCGAAGGCGAATATTTTGAAACCTACCTTTTTGAAAGTGACCAAAATAAAAACTTGAGCAGTATTCATTTGAATAAGAATCAGGGAAATATCTTAAATGATAACAACTCCTTATTGAGAGAAAAGCTTTTAGAAATCGGACTTAAAGTGTATCCCAAAAGTGTTGCGAAACAAGTAAATTCAGAAGAAATAGCATTCGTAGCCGATGATGAGCCTTATCAATTAATGAATGTTCCATTTGATTTAAAAGAGTACATAAATAATTTACCCAATCCAATTGAAAACAGTTATCATCCTACGGCTGTAACCGAAGAATATTTAGTTTCAATTGGGTATGAAGGAGAAAAATATAAATGTTTTTTTATTAAAAACGATATTCATTCAACCACATTAATTGTATCTGTTTCAAGAGCAGACTCAGAATGTTTTCTCTTGCTTAAAGCGAATCAAAACGGGTTTTTATCTCATGAAGAAATTGGCAGGATAGGAGGTGAGGAAACAAAATATTTTAAGATTGATAAAAATTACAACATTGTTTCGTATTGATAAAAGAGAGTTAAAGCTATTTTTTTGAAAAATAAAAAACAATTAGAAATGAAAAAACTAACCCAAAAGTTAACATTTAGTGCAATAATGATGGTAGCATTTTTATCATTAGTCAGCTTTAAAAGTATAAATCAAACGAAAAATATATTTAGAGATAATAGCGATCCCGATATTACAGGTGTTTATGTTTTGACATCTTGCGAAAATTCGAGATTTAAGATTAAAATTGAGAAGAAAGCGGGAGCGTATTTGTTTTTAGTTTTTGATAAGAATAAAATAATTGCAAAAGGTAAACTTAAAAAGCGAAAAAGTGATAATGTTCTCTATCTCACTTTTGGAAAAATGGGAGGAATGTACAGCGAAAATAAAATCCAAATTCAGAATTATGGAAACTCGATGAATGAATATGAACATTTTACACAATGCGATGAAAAATATTTGTCGTTTATAAAATCAGAATAATGAAATTTCTATATCCAAACGCGAACTAATCAATGAAAAGCAATCCCTTTATTACAGTTTTTCTGTTGTTTTGCATAGAAGTACTGCTCTACATTTATATAGAATACACCAATTTGATAGTGCCATCGTCTGAATATGCAGGTTTTCTGTTGCCCGTAGTTTTCTTTATAGTGCCTTTAATTTCGCTTTTACTTTTGTTTTTTGTAAAAGAGATGACGTATAAAAAAGAATTTAGATATTTTTCGATATTTCTTCTCGTTGTTTCCATTATCCTATTTGTGGTATTGTCTTTTTTAATGGCTTTAGGAGGAGCATATCAACACTAATAGAGTATGAAAAAAACAACATTAGATTATATCAACATTTTCTTAGCTGTAATTCTCGGAGTATTAGTTATTCTCAATTTTGCCGTAAGATTTAAAAATAGAGAGCACGATAAGCTGTTTTGGAAAGCCGAAATTCATAGTGTGGAAGAAGATTCTTCGTCAGAAAATTCAAATGCCATCAAAATTATAGAAGCCGTTTTTTCTAATAATTTCAACAATTCTGAAAGCGGTATTGATTATGATTCAAAAGAACTAACAAGTGCTAAAAGTGAAAATTCTGTTGATTTTAAAATCTGGGAAAAAGAACTTCTGCCCGATTCTTTAAATTTGAAATATTTCTCTATCGACGAGCGTAAATTTTATCGGCTTAGCACTCCGCTTCCTTATCAAAAAATGAAAGATTGGGTTAAAGAAAAGACGAATATTCCTGTTTTAACTTTAGAAATTCATCCAAAAGGTAAAATTCAGCTGAAAATAATTAAAAATGAAGAAGAAAATGCCGAAACCCAACTTGTAGCAACGTTTAAGGCCAAAGAAACGACAGGAAATTTGAATATGCTGGTTTATGAAAAATCTTTAGGAGGAAAATATAATGGTTATGAAGGTATTGAGAATATTACCGATTTTTCAGATTTACTTCAAAATCAATACAAATGGTTTTTGAAGATTGAAATGGATGAACAAGATGTATTGACAAGTGTTTACGCCTATTCTTTTATAGACGAAAAAATAGAAATCGCGACCGATAATGATACAGCTGTGGCTCGGAATATTCCAAGAACATTTTACATTTATTGGAAAAATAAAAACAAAAAAGAATATAATATTCAATACGCATTGAGTCCGATTGAAATTTTAAATGCCTTCAGAAAACTAAATAAAACCGATGCTTTAGAAGCGACTACCTTGACGTTCAAGCTCAGTAAAAATGCCTATTCTAAATGCGAAATTTCTA
Source organism: Flavobacterium sp. WG21 (assembly GCF_000335775.1). NCBI lineage: Bacteria > Pseudomonadati > Bacteroidota > Flavobacteriia > Flavobacteriales > Flavobacteriaceae > Flavobacterium > Flavobacterium sp. WG21. The sequence goes on along the minus strand of NZ_AMYW01000010.1, from coordinate 74,904 downwards.
AAAACGGTATCGTTATTCCTTTAAGAGATTTATATCCTCAGAAACCATAAAATTAATGAAACAAATATTCCAAAATAAGATAATCCGGGTTTTGAAGAAAACACTATTTATGGCGTTGCTATTTTTTGCAGGTACCTTTATCGAGATTTACTGGTCTATGGGGGAATTTTCTGAAAGAATGTCAAGTGGATGTATAGATTGCTCTTTTATTGAAGATGTTTATTTTATATCGCTGCTGACAAGTGTTTTCTTAACAATAGTATTTCTACTGCTTTCTCCCGTCAAAAAGATATATTTAAAAAATACAATCGCGCTGCTGCTATTATCCTCGATTTGGGGTTTCTGGAATTACACCGTTTTTGTTGAACGTGAATCGTCATGGAGTACTTATACTTTTAAAGAAGAATTTTTCTGCACTTTTTCCCTTTCTATTTTACCTGTTTTAACTCTATCTATTGCTACAATATTCTCGATTAATTATATTTCAAGAATAAGTAAAACATGACAATGAAAGCATAGCTCTAAAAAGAACTTTTATAAATTTGATCTTAAAAAAACAAAAACATAATTAAAATGAAAATAACACACCTTCTGTCTGCAAGCTTACTGCTTTTAATTTTTGCCTGCAATAAAAAAGAGAATCCTAAAAGAGCCCAATCGGGTTTAGCTGAACATAATCAGGTTGAAAACGATTCCACACAAAAAGAAGAAGAGGAAACTCCTAAAAAAGAAAGCATCAATTTATTTACTTTAATGCCAAAAGACAGTAGTGATGTTGCTTTTGTTTCTCTTTCGGATATTTATCCTGTAAATGACGAAAAAGATACACTTGTTTTACCTAACATAGAAAAATTAGGAAAATACGATGCTCAGTATTTTACCTTTGATAAAAACTACAGAAAAAGATTTTTATCTAAAACAAATATATCCGAAAGCGATTCTGTTTTTATATTCGATTATGCGAGGCACAAATTGGTTTCGTTTGCCGTGAAAAACCTAAAGACCGCTGCGATGTTAAATGTATACTCTTCAGAAGGAGATTGGCCCTATCACAATTATGATTTTATGATTGGATTTGAAATCAATAAGAAACACTTAAATGGTTTTAGTGAATATTTTAGAGATGCATTAGTATATGTGGGTAAAGAAAATCCATTTTCGAAAGAAGGTTTAAAGCCAATTGTCTGGAAAAAAATTGCTGGTAAAGAATATCCGTCAAGACCAATGAAAAGAGAGGATCGTACTTTGTTAAAAAACAAGCTGACTGGCACTGCTTACTCGTTTAAAACAAAGGATTATCACTATTTTTTACAAGAATATTTAGATGCTAATAAAACAATTTATGCCAGACGTCTTTTAGTGACCAATTCTAAAACTAACGATATCATTATTGAAAAGTTTTACTGTCAAAGCGAAGGTACCTCTCCCGCTCCTTTGAATTATGAAGAGGGGGACAACGAAATTAATCAATGGACAGGAAAACTCTTTAAAAATAAACCCCTTGTTGTTTTTGGTTTTGAATATATTTCTTTCGGATGTCCGTCAATTTCAGTTATTGACCAATCAAATGAAGAGATTTTTCTTCAATGTGACAATCGTCATTAACAATACTATTGTAATGTCCGATAGAATGGAGTAGATCACTATAGAAGCCTTTATTATTTATTCGAAACAAAAGCAAAATTGGAATGGCAAGCAGAGTTTCATTAAAAAAAACTTATGATGAAAAAGTTGTATGAATTTAAATGAAAAAAAAATTGCGAAGTTAATCGGTATTCTTATACTAGTATTGAGTTTAACCATAATCTTTTTTTATATCAAAAACGGGTATAAATCATTCGGTTTATACGTAATTCCTATTGTTTTTGTTGTCGTTTCGGGATCAATTATTTTTAAAGAAAACATTTCAAGATGGGTTAATGGCGAAAAAATGATACAATCGGAGAGATGGATGATGAAACATTCACGTTTAGTATTTTTTATTTTACCACTTTCGATATTTTCAATAATAGGGTTTTTAGTGCTGTTTTTGGCCATTAAACTAAAATGGGATGTTGATTTATTAGGCTGGATAACAGTTTCATTATTTGCTTTTTTACCATTAATTTTAATTTATGGTTTGTTGTTTGGATTTTCAATTTCCGAAAAACAACAAAGAGAAATAGAGAAAAGACAAGATAAACTGTTTTCTGATGATCAGGGAATTACTATAGAAATGCCGCTATTTGAGAAGAGTTGTTTTATAAGTTGGCAATCTATTGATACTATTATCTATTATAATTACACTGTGAATAGTGATTTTACAGAATATTATGAAGGTTATATGCTTTATTTGAATGTAGTCCCTATTTATACAAAATACGAAAAACAATGGTGGCTAAATAAACTATTTCCAAAAGACCCTCAAAGTAAAATAATTGATGTTAATAATGAAACAAAATATTTTTTGGAAATGCCAAAAATGGTAGAAAAGTATTTGAATACAAAAGCAGAGATTAATTTTAGAGGCCCTATGAAAGACAGATTAATTTTAAGTCAAACTTATAAAAGCAAGAATAAAATTACAACAATTAAAAAATGGAAACCAGGTAATGATGTAGAGGAACAGATTGTTTTTGACAAATTCAATAGAAGTGTAGAGAAGATTAAGAAAAACTACTGCTAAGAAGGACTCTGCGTCAGAGGTATTGATCTACAAAGTCTAAGAAAATAAAAAAAACGAATATGAAAAAAACAATATTTGCAATTTTGATATCTATAATGGTCGTAACAAAAACTTATGCAGGTTGGTATGAATGTTTTGGCTACAAAGGTAAAATTGATAAATTTCCTATTTCCCTTTCCTTCCAAATTAAAGAAGGCTATTTTGGAGAAAAAAACAAAAAAAAGCTTCAATCTTATTGGAGTTTATAAATATGATAACCATAACAACCCAATTAGACTTGAAGGTGCAATTGATTTTAAAAAGAATAAAATTTTATTATATGAAATCAGTAATGAAAAATACACGGCTACATTTGAATTTGAATTCTCTAAAGAGAAATGTGTTGGAGTTTGGACGAATCTTTCGACCAATCAGCATTTGTCGTTACAATTAACCAATACTTCTATTTTAATTGATTAAATAGAAGAAAATGAATTTAATGATATTGAAATTTTGCAAGCGGGTTCCTTAACAGAATTCTATTTTATTGGTTTATATTCCAAAAAGAGCAATCACGATCAGGCACAAATGGACAAACTGAAAATTATCAATAAAAAAGACAATACTGTTTTTCAAATAATTGATTTTTCAAAAATAGAAACTTTAACCGGTAACATAAGAAATATAATTTTCGATAACGTTGAGATAACCGATAATAAGAAAAAAGAGTTGATTGTCTGGAACGATATTGGAAGAATGGGCGGTTATTTAACCATTAAATTTAATGCAAAAACAAATAATTTTAAATTAGATCCGAAGCCAATAATAGACGGTCCCAATTAATACAGGCAGCTGTATTTTATAGGATAAACCAGTTGGGTGTAATTAATAAAACGTCAGTTCGAGTGTTTTTGTCTAGTAAAACGGAATAAAAAATGTATCGAGAAGCATTTTTAATACTTAATACACCCAACGAATTAGAATAAAATGATAGAATAAATTTAACTCTTTTGGCTCTTAAACTTTTGGCTTACGTAATATGACAAAAAAAATCACAATCATACTATTATTGATTTTTATGCCTTTTATAATACTTTTTGTAACCAACAAAGTATCAATAATGTATTATAAAATGCGCTATGATGCGACGTACAAAAACTACGAAGAAGGCATTGCTGCCAAAAATTATGTTCTTGTTCCGGTTTCAACAGTTATTCTGCAAGATGTAGTATCCGGAAATATAAATTTTGATACTATAAACCATAAATTCATTCTTCCATTAAAGCATCAATATTATGATGAACAAAAAGATGAAGTTACAATAAGCAATTGCACTTATATATATGATAAGAGTGGAGCTTTGCTTTCAAAAACGGAATCTGCAGAGGAAAATGAACAACAAAAACAATTTGAACATTGCATAAAATTAGAAGAAATTCTTCTTTACAATAATAAAATGGTCGATGTTCGATATTTTTCAAAAGAGAGATATTGCTACAACTGGAATCCTTTTAGAGGATATGGCAGCCCCACTGGTTCTGGCAGAAATATAACATGGGAAGGAACTGCATATATTGATTTGAAAATGAAAACAGAAATCTTAAAACTCAAAATAGAGGAAGTATTTGCTCAAAATTTTTTTTCGAATAAATATGAACAAAGTGATTATGAATTGAATTTGAGTGTTTACCTGTTGCCTGTAAAATTTCAAAAAACAGCAGAAGTTGCTTTTTTTGTAAGACACAAAAGTTATGGACCAAATGAGTTATATATTATTAAGTTTAAATAAGTATTTTACAAATCTAAGCTAAAGAAAAAAGGTAATACAAAGATGCTGATTTGCCTTTTTTGTGAATTCTGGATGTTGATTTTTAATAATGTTATTAGGTGATATTACAATTTTGTAAAATTATTTTGTTGAGGGTTAGTAAATTTTTAATAGTAAAGAAGACTGTTTTTTCCAATGGTATGATATCATTGGGGAGAAAACCATAGCAAATGCGATCTTAGACTGGTTAATACATAAATCGCATAGGGTTGAATTGCACGGAGAATCTATGAGGAAGAAAAAAAGCATAAATAAGGGATAATTATTTATCTATATTTGAATATAAATTAATAAATTAATTTTAAAGTGTCAAGACCATCTAAATTTTCATTCATGTCTGTACGAAAAGTATTCAATAAATAAAAAATCCATTTGAAGGTTTATGAAATAAAAATCCTAATTTTGAAAATAAATAACACTGACAATTGATAGACATAGCAACCTAATCTAGGGTAGATAAATCGGATTTAGTCAGACATACATACAAGTTAGGCACAATTTTACCACAGACAACTACACAGACGAATGACACATTTTCCAGTAACAAATTCCAACCTTTCCCCGACACACCTAGGACTGTTCGTACAGGAAAAATATTCATTAAGTAAGGGCACCAAATGTCAATTAATAAAAGCTGGCATTAATGACACATATTTGATAAGCGACAACTTAGACAAATTTGTATTCAGAGTTTATAGTTTAAAGTGGCGAACAAAATTAGAAATTGGCGAAGAAATTAAATTGCTAAATGAACTAAAACAAAATTCCATTTCAATTTCCTACCCGTTATCAGACAACAAAAACAATTATATACAAATATTATCCGCTCCAGAAGGCGACAGATTTGCAGTGCTTTTTACATTTGCAAGTGGTGAAAAACTACACATAATTACAGAAGAAACACATTTTGAAATTGGACAACTTATGGCTAGAATTCATAAGATAACCAATCATAAGAAGTTAAACCGTATAGATTACTCCCCCGAAGTAATTCTTATTGATTCATTAAAAAAAGTATCATCATTTTTGACTAATGATACAGAAGAAATGAACTTTATGAAATTAGCTCAAACATATTTATTAAAGGAATTTGAAAATGCAGACATTTCTCAAATTCGACAAGGAGTTGTTCATCTTGACATTTGGTTTGACAATCTAAACATCACAAATGATAATAAAGTAACAATTTTCGACTTTGACTTCTGTGGAAACGGCTGGCTCTGCTTAGATATTGCTTACTATATTTTACAGCTTCACAACGTTGAGAAGTATGAGGCAAAAGATTATCAACCTAAAGTTGACAGTTTTATTAAAGGGTATGAATCTGTAATGTCAATAAATACAGAAGAAAAGCGACTTATTCCAATGCTTGGGGTAAGCTTATATTTTTTCTATTTAGGTGTTCAATGCCAGCGATACGACAATTGGTCTAACTCCTTTTTGAGCGAGAACTATTTAAAAAGATTTATCAATGGGCTTGTTAAAAGATACTATGACATTTATAAACTTGGAGAATAATAAAAACTGTGCTAACAGCTACTACAACGGATTTAGGTAATTGGCTTAATGGAATGATGGTTATGTATTGGGATAATTTGGCAAATCCGAAGAGTGGACTTAATTTAGTCCCAAACCCGATGTCTTACTAAGACGTTATCCATAATCCCTCTCTAGATAGCCTGACGAGATTCGAACCAATTTTCCTTGAAAACACTGATAGTTTGTATTCTTTTTTAAATTAAATAAAATTTTTCGAACAATAAAAAAAGCCTGAGAATCTACGTTCTCGGGCTTTTTTTATTTTTAGTAGCGGGAACGGGACTCGAACCTGGTAGCAAAATAAAATAACTAAAATAAAAACAGAGTAATATAGTTTTGAACCTAATTTCTCCAGTCCTTGATTTTGCTAGATTTTTATTATTAGAAAATATAATGTGCCACGATTTTGCTACAAAAATCGGACTTCTGGACTTTAATGCAGCATCTTGTATTTTGCAAAATTAAAGGTTCATTCGTATTTTGATACCACAAAGAAAATTTAAATCTTAGGAGTAAGAATTTATATCAGATAGCGGCCCTTGCTAAATAAAGCTAATACTTCGGCTTTATTGTCTGGGCAGACATTATCAGTATGTATTAGATTTGAATAGCTTTGTTAGGTTATCAACTAGTCATAACCTAATATCATTTGTAAAGATTCTATTATATCGTGAAAATTATTTGGTTTTTCTAAAAAAGCAAGACTTTTAAATTTTTTTGTAAGTACTGTAATGGTATTGTCTGAATGTCCTGAATACAAAATTAAAGGAATCTTTTTTAAGCCTTTTATTGCGTGTAGCAGTTTTAGAAATTCTTGTCCATCGAGATAGGGCATGTGGAAATCCAAAAATATAATATCCGGTAATTTTTTCGCTGAATTAAGATTTTTGAAAGCCTGCAAAGCATTGTTTTCTATGGTAAATTTAATGGAGCTGTCAATGGTCTTAATTGCCATTGTAAAGATTTCTGCGTAGTCCGAATTGCTATCTATTAGTAAAAGATGTTTGTAACCCATTTCACGAAAATACAATCAGTGTAAAAATGCATTCCTATATAATTTTCATTTGAAGTTACAGAATTTCCATATTGTCAATTATGAGCTTTACGCATTTTAGAGTTAATTTGGTAGTTATAACTTTAGTTTTTGAAATTCTACAATTGAAAATATGTAAAATTACAAATACGACGAACTGGGTAACCTCATACACAAAAGCACAAGAAACATTAATGAGGAATTAAAATTCGAAGAACCAACCAACTGGATCGACAAATTGGCAGGCAACAAAAGCGAAGAAAACAGATTACAGCAGATACATAAGCAATGGCAGAACGGAGATACTACCTATAATTGGCTGGTCAATGGCATGCTCGAGAGCATTACCAACCCCGATGGGAAGAAAGTACATTTTGAGTACGATGCCCTGGGTCGACGCACCGCAAAAATTGCAAACGAAAAAATAAATCGTTATGTTTGGGATGGAAACGTTCTAATTCACGAATGGAAGTACGACCTGAATGAAAGACCTAAACTCATCATTGACGATGATGATTTTGTGCATGACAAGCCGGAACCCGTTGAGAATTTAATTACCTGGGTCTACGAAGGCGGTTCTTTTGTACCAAGCGCTAAAATGTTCTCTATCATCAACGATTATATTGGCCGTCCTGTACAGGCTTATAGTGAAACTGGCAAATTAGTCTGGGAAACGGATTATAATATTTATGGAGACTTACTTAATTTAAAAGGTAATCGAAGTTTTGTTCCTTTTAGACAGTTAGGACAATATGAGGATATCGAGACGGGGTTATACTATAATAGGTTTAGGTATTATTCAAATGAAATTGGAAGATATATAAGTCAGGATTCAATAGGGTTACATGGAAATAACCTCAATTTTTATGCATATGTCCACAAGAGTAACTGCTGAGTTGATATATTTGGTTTACTTGAAATAATTAGGAAAATGTCTGAAATGGAAGCAAATTTTTAAAAAGACAAAAAGGGTAACTGGAAAAAAGTTAAATCTATTAAATGTAAGTAATTCATGTATATAAATGAAGCTTTGAATTTCAATATTTTGAGGTTCTCGGGTAAAAAAGAAACATTAGAGAACAAACGATGGAAGTTATCAAATTTTCAAGATGGGAATTGTGTATACTCTTTAGGATTATTTTTTAAGAAACTTGATTTTGAAGAAATTTTATATTTGCTAAAAAATGAGACTTTGTCTAAAAAAATAGAATTAAATAATTTTGATCCGAGTGTTTTTGAAGATGTTTTTTCTATTATGGAAGTACTTTTACGAATTTTTAAATTTAGGGATTCATCTTATATAAATGATCGATTAAAGAATTTTTGTTTTATTCAAATTTTATTGAATAATTTAAAAAAAAGTACTGTAGAAAAAAATGATTTGCATTTTGAAAAGATATTGTTTTTTTAATCCTTGCTCTGAAGAATTCGTTGATCGTAATCAATTGAGAAATGGAATATATTTAAATAATAAAAAACAAATTGACTTTTTGGGGTATTTTGAAAACTTATTTGAAAGTATATTTAAACTAAAGAGTGAAAAGAGAGCTTATAGACGAATAACGAAAGACGATATAGATTTGCTGTATAAAATTTTAAAAGAGCTCATTGGTTCTGTTTTTGAAAAACAACTTTGTGAATTCCCCATAGAATATTTAAAATATGATAATATTTTTAAAAGTAGAGAGCGTACTTATGAAACTTTATTAAAATCTATAGATTATTTTTCACTAGTTCATAACCAATCAAATAGTAAAATAGCATCACTTTATTATCAATCAAGTGAACCTTTAGAGATAGTAAATTTTGCTGCAAGAAATTCCAAACTTAAGTTTAAAAGTGAATATATTATAGATTCTTATATCTATAAGTTTTCAGATAAACCAGATGAATTGAAAAATTTCTTGTTTTTTTTAAAAGGTTGCGATTTACAGAAATACTTTAAATTCTCAGTTATAATTTTTAGCCATCCTTTTATAACCAATAATTTAGAATCAAAAAAGAGTTTAGTTAATTCAAGTCTTATTGAAATATTGCCAGAGAATAGTTATGCATACCGAAAATTTGTAAAATACAAAGAACTATTTCAATAATAATATTGAACAGAATTATCGTTTTATCAAGTGGCAAATACAAAATGGATCAGGCTTTAAAAGCTTTGAATCGGCAAATTGAAATATAGAGTCAATTTAGATTATCCCGAGATTATTCTAATTGAACAAAAAGATTGGGAATAATAGAAGAGTAATCAGTTTACAGATAAAACTTTAAAACCAAAAATAAAAGTCTAGGTGCTGTAAATGTTGCAATGTGTTATTCTTATCAGACAATTCAGAATTTAGAGTATATTTGATATGTCATAGAACATAAACGGATGAATTTTTCACAATGGAAAAAGTGATACAATTAAAGGTGAGAAAAGATTTGGATGCCCAACTGCAGCACACCATTATTAAACTCAAAGGAAGACTGATTTCAAAAGGGTATACTGAAATAATTCATATTTTGGATCAGGACGAGGACTTTCATATCAATACGTTTGAAACCGAACTGGAGAAACGAAATGAAGTAAGACAGTACATTGCCGCTTTTATAGAGCAGGAAAACCTAGCCGAAGCCATTACCATTAAGTAAATCCAACTTCCAAGTGTATTTACTAACCGAGCCCGCCGGCTGTTAAGCCGGCGGGCTTTTGGGTATTATTCGAGCACAAAAAAAAGCCGATACATTATCGGCTTTGGTTTATAATCGCTTTTTTTCTTTTTTCATGCGCTCCCTGATTTGATAGAGGTTTTGATTCAATAAACGCAGGATTTGGGAATGATATCCGGAGGGTTCATTCTTCATACCCCTGCACTGGAGCACCTCCATTCGACTGAGTGATATTTCAATGGTTTCGACAGACTTCTCAGTGACCTTAGCGGAAAGAATAAGGGAATCTTTTCTATCATAGTATTCATTGGTAAAAAGACAATGTCCTAAATCGTCGCCCTCCTGCATGAAATCCTTAACGTTTTTGATTACGGAGATGCTAAGTTCCTTTTCCTTGAAAAGAAGCCCGAAAAAGCGTTTTTTATCATTTGAGTATTTTTTCTGCGCCTTTTCGATTTCAAGGCGCAGGTCTTGAAGTTTTTTCTTTCTGAGCAGTTCTCTTTTTCTGCGAAGCAAAAGATCGTGCGCTTCATTAAGGCTAGTAGGGCAGGCGTGCAGGGGATTACCCAAGTCTTTTTTGAAATACTGCAATAATTCGATACAATCTTCCCAAATAGTAATATCACTTATTAAATAGCCGTTTTTGATAACTGTTTTAACTGCCTGCCAATTGCGTTTGATGTTTTGGCGCGATGCGCCGAGATAATACTGCAAAAGTGAAAACTGTTTGGCTTTTAAGAGGGTTTCAGCGATGGAATCCTTTAAAAGAGCAGTAAAGAGAATTTGGGGCGCTATGGCATGCACCGAAGTCTTAAATCCGTTTCTTTTCAGAATTGGGAGTACTTTTATATTTGGATATACTTTGTAGGGATTGATGCGGTATTTGGCGTTGTGGCTAAAATCTTTCGGGCGGATTTCGAGCGGGGAATAAAATTTCCAAGCATCGCAGGCATGTGCAAATACGTTGACACTCATTGAGAGCGTACGGACTTCCCCCTCAGGGCTGATCCAATGTTGCATGACCTCGTTGTGAGAGTAGGTGGGCGTGAAATTCTTTTTCATGTGCTTTTGGGAGCAGATGATGCGGATCACCTGAAATCCTCCATAGGTCTGCAATACAGCGGAGTATTCTAATTCTTTGAAATGCACCTGATTATAAGATTGCATTTTAAGTTTTTCTTTACAGGTGGAGCAGGCTGTAAATTTAGAGCAGGTGTTCGGGTCTGTGGGTTTCCAAATGTGGGCGCACTCCAAACAATAGAATTTGGAGCGTGACAAAACGCCCCATTTCAAAAATATGTTTTTTTCAGCCCATACGTAAACTTCGGGTTTTATTTTGGGCAGAGAAGCGCTTAAAGCGGTCAACTGTTTCTCAAGGTTGGTTTTGGGTATCATAGGTCAAAGAGTGTTAAGGTGGTCTGCACGGGTTTTACATTTTGTTTTGTGACTAGAGGAGCAGGAACTGCAGACTGCATAGGGATGGCGGGGATTTCAGGCTGTGAGAACAGATCTGTTTCTGCGGGCTTGTCAACGACTGCTTTACAGGTAATAGGAGCAGGTGTGCTGATGCTGTCATCGGTGTAGTATTTTACCGCCATGTTGTAGATTTCCTGATTGTCAAAGGCACAAAAGGCTGTTTTTTTGACCTCTGCGAAAATGTAGTGCAGACAGCTTTCTATATTTTTAGATGCTTTGGCGAGGTTTGGCGCAAAGACAGCATCGCTTTGCGCCAAAGTGCTGAGATAGTTTTCTATAGCGGATTTGAATTGTTCTGAAGCTTTCATAAGAAGTGATTTAAGATTGAAGACGATTATTCAAATACTCTAGAGTAGAGGTCAAAGCAGTATTCTTCGAAACATAGCCAACACATAAAAGTGTAATGCGGGTTTTGGAAACGGTTCCCGATCGGCTCTCCAATGGCTTCTTCGAGTTCTGAGCGGATGCTCTCCAGGTCGTCGATAAATTCGATGTAAAAGGCTTTGCAGTCGGCATGATAAATGAACTCGGAAATCATCCCACTGATACAGCCACCTTTCTGCAAATCAAGCAGAAACTCTTTGAGTTGAGCTTTAGGTTTTCCAATGTAAGAAGTTATATTTCTGTGGATTATCTCATTAAAAATATCGCAGACACGATACTGAGAGTACGCGGATTGTTTAAAGGCTTTCATGATGTTTTATTTAGGCGTGTAAAAAAATTAAAGGCGTAAAAAGATTTAAAAAGGCAGGTCATCGGGATTTTCATCCAGAGACTGTTTAGGGGCGGGAGTGGGCTTTGCATTTTCGCTCCCCACAAATACCAGTATCTTAATATCTGAGGTATGAAAGGTCAGGCTTCCAAGGGCTTTGCCCTCACTGTTCTGATAGACATTTAGACCAATGCGCCCAAAGAGCTGTACGAGCGTGCCTTTTTTGAGCCACTGCGCGAGTCCTGAGCTGAGCCAATAGGAGCAGTCAATGTAGGTTACTATTTTTTTGACTTCGGTACTTCCTTTAGATTTATAGCTGTCATTGACTGCTATAGAGAAGTTTACTACTTCGCGGTTTTCTTTTACTTTGAAAACTGTGGCATCTTTTACGATTCTTCCTGTGATTTCCATGACATAAATTTTTAAATGAATAGTTGTTTGAAATCCTCTTCCCCCGTAATCCGAAACGCAAATTTTTCAAAAGAAAAAACGGGAAAAAAGAAAGCAAAGAATCAGTGTCCGGATACCGAGCCGGAGTGCTATAAGTCCCGAAGGGCGGCCCGGGGCCGTTATGCGCATGCAGGAGAGGGCGGGCACTACTTTGGCTGCCCTTTTAATCCGTTTTGTATTGGAAAACAGTTCTCTTTTTTTGTGTTTTTGAGATTCCGCATGAGAATAGCTATCTTAGCGGTGAAGAAGAAAATAACAGCAGCAGCAGCACCCAAAAAATATGGGACCAGACCAGTATATCAGACTCTCACAGCTCAACGACCAGATCCAGGACACGATCAATTCCCGCTTCAAGGGACAGACGTACTGGGTAGTGGCTGATATCACTAATCATTCCTTCAAGGCAGACAAAAAGATCCATTACTTTGAATTGGTGGAAAAATCAGAGACAAGCAGTGTGATCACAGCCAAGATACTGGGTAAGAGTTGGGGAGCAGGTGCGCTGAGAATTCTTGATTTTGAAATCACAACCGGGCAGCGTTTCACTAACAACCTGCATGTGTTGGTGCAGGTGAGTGTGGACTATCATCCGCTCTACGGACTTTCGGTAAACCTTCTGGATATTGACAGTAATTTTATGCTCGGCATTCTCGAGCAACAGCGCAATGCGACGCTTGCCAGACTGGTAAAAGAGAATGATTTTATACACAAAGAGGGCGAGGGGTACTCCACACTGAACAGCCGTCTTAAACTTCCTGCGGTAATCCAAAGGATTGCAGTCATCTCTTCAAGCAGTTCTGCCGGAAATGAGGATTTCAGACATACGATGCAACACAATGATTTTGGATATGTTTTCCAGATCGATGACTACCATACTATTGTTCAGGGCGACAATAATGCCAAATTGTTCCTTAGCAAGCTCATAGAGGTCTACAATACAGGTATTGCTTATGATGTCATTGTCATTACAAGAGGAGGCGGATCGCAGTCTGACTTCCTGATTTTTGACAATTACAATATCGGTAGGGCTGTCGCCAAATTCCCCATCCCAGTAATAACCGGAATCGGGCACCAGAAAAACGTAAGCATTACTGATCTTATGGCGCATACCCACACTAAAACCCCGACCAAGGCGGCGGAGTTCATCATAGCGCACAACCGCAGTTTTGAGCAGCATATACTTGATCTGCAAAGGAGAATAGCCATCAAATCACAGCAGCTTTTTCTGAGGCATTACAAAGAACTCAGTGAGCTTAAAAGCCTGGTCACCCATAATGCAAGGGAACTGATTGCCGTGCAGAAAGAAGAACTGATCCTGAAAAAGCAGTATATTTCCCAGGAAAGCCGAAACATACTGGCAAAAGAAAAGCAGATTCTTCTGCTGACTGCCCAAAAAACAATACAGCGGCCGCAGAGTATCATCCAGCAGCATAACAGCGATCTGCAGCATTTAAAAGCAAACCTGAAAATCTTCACCAATCAATACCTGCGCAGCCGCAAACTTGAATTGGAGGATTACCAGAAAACCATAAAACTGCTCTCCCCACAGCATGTGCTGAGCAGAGGATATGCCGTGATACGGAAAAACAACAAAATTGTAAACGGAGCAGAGAACATACAAGAAGGAGAGGAAATAGAAATACTATTAAAAGATGCTGTACTGAAAAGTACGGTCAATGAAAAAAGAGATTATGATGGAAAAGACACTCACTTATGAGGCCGCAGCCAAAGAGCTTGCCTTAATTGCAAAAGAAATGGAAGACGAGACCATCACTGTGGATGAGCTTGCGGCAAAAGTAAAAAGGGCATCTGAACTCATTGAGTTCTGCCAGGCAAAACTTAAATCCACTGAAGCAGAAGTAGCTAAGATCATCAGCGGAATGGAGAATCCAAAAGGATAAAATCAGCGCAAGTATACAAAAATTGCGTATTTATTCTGTGATCGTATATAGTTTCGAACCTAAAGCCATTAAGTCTTGATTTTGCTGAGTTTCTATTTTTCAAAAACTCCATGCGCCACGATTCTGCCACAAAACTTAGACTGGTGAAATATCTTTAAAAACCGCCTTAACTTTTTGTAGCAAAAAGGTATCACTTTCATTTTGTTAATTTTTAGATATTGCCGTACACAGATTATCTGCTGTTTTTTATTTACATCGCCGGCTTATTTTAGTTTGTGCAGGAAATAGCAGAGGTTGTTTTGGGCCTCCTTTTTCGGTTTCGCAAGTCCTTCGTATACTTTGTACAGAGCATTGGCTCCTGTTATCATAAACGGATAGTAATCTGTTGTTGTAAGCATGGTGGCGATGTCTAAGGATGTCGTGAAAATATCGGAACCAGAAAGGCTGAACTTAAATCTCATCTTCGCCTCAATCTCCTTAATTGACGCTTCGTATTTTTTCTCCAGTTCTTTTGAAAATTCTTCAATATGTTTTTCATCATTTATCTGCTGCAAGTGTAATACATCATCCTTTAACTGTTTGCGGAAATTCTCAAAAATCTCGTCGAAAAATTTTCTGACTTCCATTACCTTGTCAAAAGACGTAGAAGCAAGGGAGGGGAGTTTTAATTTGGTAAGGACTTGTAGTGCTTTTGCATCGGTCGTATTTGTTGGTGATTTAATTATGGAGTTTAAAAAAGCAAATTCAAATTCTGTGTCCGCAGATACGATGGCTCCAAACTTTATTCTGAACTCATTTTTTCTAAGAAGTATAAGATAACGGTCTCTTATAGATTTTATTATTTCTTCTTCTTTCCATGTTTGATAAAGAGAAACAGAAGGTATCCCGTCAGTCAAGAGAGCGGGAAGAAAAAGGTCGGATCCGTCATTTTCAAAAGAAATAGCTAGTTTTTTACAGGGTTCGACCAAATCCACTACTTTTTGATTATCATCTACCGTTCGTACTTTTATATTTTTCAGGAACCACTCGTAGATTTCAGGAAACTCTTGAGGGAAGCTTAAGTCAGGTATATTAACGAAGTGCAGCAGCTCATTTGTAGGCTCTTTTGACAGGGGATAAAACTTAATGTACCCCACATTTGCATTTACTCCTGGAAGCAGTCCTTTCATGTATTGGACCGTATCCCATAATTGTTCTTTTGCTTGCAATTCAGAGATCCTATGATAACCTCTGTACTCTCTTTCCAAGTTTATCAAGTCGAAATTTTTATACGATTTTGAATATAAGGGATCATCTATCACAAAACGGTTTAAGAAAAGTGATTTCTGAAATATCTCATCATGATCCGGAAGCTTTTGCAGAATTCGGAAATCAGAAATCTCCACAGAATCTTCATTGTCTGAAATACATTCTTTGTCCAAACCGCTTCTGTTGGAATTTAAATAGGTTCTGTAACTGTCCAGCTCCTTCTCAATATCCGGGAGCGGTTGCTTTAAAAAGTATTCTTTATTGTTTGTTGTCAGGAAACTGTCGGATAAAAAATTGAATGCGGTGTTCGACATATGCTGTAATTAGTGTATTTAGGAATGGTTATTAAAGGTTTTAGTTAATTTGTATATGTGTCCGACGTTTTTTAAAGGATCATCATCGAATATCTGATTTTTGGACAGTTTTGAAATAGCTTATGATCTTTTTATTGTGATAAAGCTCTTTATTTCTCTCCCAATACCCATATGCTTCTTGAACTGACCGTGTCGGGATGCCGGCATCAAAGTTGGGTTGTCCCGGAATTCTGTAAGGAAGCGGCTTTACATGTTTGGTTCTGGTTACTTCATCGATAAAGAAAGTATTGGTCTGGACAGCTTCCTCTAAATGCTGATCCGCCAGCTTCAAATTATCCTTCAGGATATTTATTGCAACTATGCCAAATTTAAATTCTATCGTAAAATCGTCTGGATATTGATTTAATAGATTTTCAGCCTGTTTGTAATCTTTTAATGCAAATAAGGTCTCCAGCAGGAGATATCTGATACCCTGATGATCTTCGGGATTCAAAGCTAGATTTAACCTGTAGATTTCAACAGCTTCGGAATATTTTGTATGATACTGAAGCTCAACTCCCCAATTTTGACATGCCCTTAAAAAAGGTCTGTTATCAGACATAGGCCATATCAGTTGGTCTTTTTTTAGGTTAAATGCTTTTGGCAGGCATCCGATCCCCACATTAAATGCCTTCTCAGCAGTCAGAAGACTTTCAAAGGTTTTTTCCTGACTACGATATGCAATACTGAGATGAACATAAGCATCGATATAATAAGGATGATCTAAAACCAGTTTTTTCAGCATTTTTTCCGCAATCAGATCACTATCGTCCAGAAATTCGACAGCTTCCCAAAATATATCACTGACTCTTTCATCAATAATGGACAGGGGATATACAAATTCCCAGGTATTGCCATACTGTTTCTGTACTATTGGCTTTTCAGATGTATTACTCATAGTTATGTGTTTTTTTATCTTGTTTTTTGTTTTTAAAAGACCGAATAGCTGCTATTGTTAAACTGGTACAATTTAAATAATTTCCAGTAGTGTAGTATTAAGTACATACAATCAATTACGATTGTTTAAACATTTCTTTGGGATAACCTAATAACCTCATTGTAAATTCTTGCGATTTTCTTTTGATGAAACTTAATTGATTACTTAATACAGTGATGCCGGATGCTCCTATTAACGTAAATACATAGCCATAATCATTAATTTTTTTAACAAATTCAGGAGAATAAACAGGAAGTTTTAGTAACCCATAAATAGCGAATGAAAAAAGACTTGCTTGTAATAACCAGGATAAGATTTTTGTTCTGCGAATGAAACTGTCATTAAATTTTTTAAGCAGATGTATTTCACTTCCTTCAGGCCCTTCTTTCAATTCAATAATTAGTTCATATGCCCTTAGCGCAGACAAGATTTGGAAATCATTTCTATTTTCAAACAATACCGTATTGTCCTTTATGCTTTTAAAGGTGTTGTTAAGAAGCTGGTTATTAATGAATGATTGATCATACAGGTTTAAATAAACTAAGACAACTTCCATTTGATTACTTGTACTGGAGTAATTTTTATTTAGAATATTTTCAAGCGTAATAGTTATAATGCTTCTGCTGCGTATGGAGAGAATATTTTTTATCCAGTTAGTATCAAAACCAAATTTTTGGATACCAATAATTAAAATTAAAATCAAATAATCATCATTTACAAAGGGAGTTGGTGAATCCTTACTGGGATTGCTCTTATTTTTTAACGAGTAAATCTGCTCAAAAGCGGTCTTGTTATTTGTTTGTATTGCTGCAATCATATTCACAAACTGCTTGTCGGAATCACTAACTTCTGAATTAAGATTCAAATCAACGGCAGAACCGCTTAAAAATTGGTCAAATGCGACAAGTTTCGCACTGCTTTTTATACTTTCCTTATAGGTGATTCTGTTGTCTATAGAAACCATTTTTTTCGTTTTAATCCATATTTTAGTGTATCGGGATCCCAGCCCTGAACGGTTCTCATTTTCCCCAAAAGTCTTGAAATCAGATTTGAATATTTCATTGTAGCCGGTTCTTCACCAGGCAGAAAACTTCTCCATGACAAATAAGTAAAGGAAAAAATCTGCTGTGTTATGTACGTCAAATCATAGAATAACATATCATTTATCTCCGCATTGTTATAGTTGCCCTGAGGAGTGAGAATTTTAATCTGGATTGGTTTACTCATTCCGTGCTTAGACGTTTTTAATTCGCTTGCGCCCAACATTTGAACAATGCAGGTTTCCGAATCAAGGAAAACG
Organism: Flavobacterium sp. WG21; assembly: GCF_000335775.1. Classification (NCBI taxonomy): domain Bacteria; kingdom Pseudomonadati; phylum Bacteroidota; class Flavobacteriia; order Flavobacteriales; family Flavobacteriaceae; genus Flavobacterium; species Flavobacterium sp. WG21. The sequence goes on along the minus strand of NZ_AMYW01000010.1, from coordinate 56,831 downwards.
TTGCTTCCTCGCACCGGTATGTATTCGCCTTTTTTGACAGTTGATCCATAGGAACCAATTCCTGGCTGATTGATGTCAAATAAAGTGACCGGATGTATATTACCAATAGTAACAAAAGCAAATTTTATTCTGTATTGTGAAATATCTTTTATGAGCTGGGTAATCACATCAAATTCTGTATTTTTAATTGGCTTGAAGATGTGAAATATTAGGCGGACAGTCTCATCGTCATTCCAGCCTTGTTCAGATGAAAGCCTATGTATGGATTGTTTAAGACTTTTTAAGAGTTCATCAAAATAATTTTCATATGATACGTCTTTAACTTTATCTCCAAGGAGGTATTGTCCGTCACTGGAAAGAAATGTTGTAATTCCGACAACGCGGTTGGATTCTGATCCAGTATATTGATTTTTTCTAAGCCAGCTGTGACCGATACCGATTACCAGTTCGCGATCCACAGAACGCTGCGTCGGTAGGACCCAAGGAGTTCCTCCCAGTTTGGCATAAATTTGTAAAGCTATCGAGTTAAGGATATACTCATTGTAATTATTGATAATCCTGGTCGTAATAAATTGAATTGGTATCTCAAGAGCTAAAAGTTTTGCTTTTATTTGATAGTAGGGGTTGGTCTGATCACTATATTGTTTAAAATTTTCGGGTATTTCAATAATAGCTAAATGTGGTTTGCTATCGTCATCGTCAGTTATTGCTTTCAAGTACTGTTCTAAGGTATTGCTTTGGATTTCTTTAATATTAAACGATACACTATGCAGGTCGTACTTTTTTTGCAACCCTTTTTGGAAATACCTTGACTGTGGCAAGCCATCCTTTAGGTTAGATAGAAATTGCGTAAAATTTCCTCTAATTGTTTTGTTGCATACGCACAAAACATTGGGAGATTTGATATCAAAGATGTTACTGTCATAAGGACCGAAATTGTTAAGGCCATTATCAGGAAAGGTATTTGTTGTTTTTGTTGCGGCAGGATCAAAAATGAAAGTAGGTGGCTTGATTTCAATGCTGTTATAAACTGTTAATGGATTTGATTTAACTGTAAAACAGAAACCATCTTTGTTTTGAAATAGTAACGGGTTGCCATTCTCATTAAAAAGCGCTTTTGCTATACTGTTAATTTCATTATATAGCTTCTTTGTATCATAAATATCAGATCTTTTATTCTCTATGAGCCTTAATATTTCATCACTTTTTTCCTGAGAGATTGCAAATGCAAGATAATTTCCTATGCTACGTTTGGTTTTACGGATAAAAAGTTCGCCCAAATCATATTCTTTTTCGCCCTCATTGGTATTAATTTTTGCTTTTGTTCCACTTATAGAAAGAATCTCCCCTATGAAATCCTCGTTTGGTGCCAGGATATTAGTAAGTCCCGGTAAAGTTTCCGCGTGCAACACCTCAGAACCGATCAAGTTATAATTTTCGGAATGCAGTTCTGCACAGGTTTTATCAAAAATCCAATTGCGTTTAATGTTGATTAAAAATCCAAATTGCTTTTTGTTTTCTATTTCCGTTAGACGAAGCTGCACTTCGATTAGTTTTTTATAGCCTATACGGTTCTTCAAATTGTCCGGGAGGAAATCAAAGATGATATCGTCTCGTTGCTGTCCAGAGAAAAAACGGAACGGATAAAAATCAACAGGCGTGTGTTGCTGGAAGCGCTCCTTGAAAGTACGGAAGAACAAATGTTTAATGAGTGATGCTGTAATTTGGGAATTGCCAAGTATACTGCGTTCAGCTAAACTACCAATTGCAGTACCGGTATTGTCGTCTTTATTGGATATGTAAATTAGATCGCCGTTCCTAAAAAAAGAGTGTGTATTATTATGTAAAGCCCGTAATTCGCCAAGGCGCTCATGACTGTAGGGTTCAGCATTGAGCTGGTATTTTTCGAATTCAAATTCTATTGGAAAGTAATTTAACTGCATAAAGTGTGGTTAATTATTAATCTTCTAACAGCTTACTAGTGAGCAAAACGGCCATTTAGCTTGACGCAAATTAAGATTAATTTTGGTTATGTATAGATAAGTAAATTTTGTCAGTAATTTATATAATTTATTTGTAACAGCTTTAGTTTTTGCAAAGTTTTATTTGATCTTTTCCGTACTATATAAGTAGGTTTGTTCATATAGAGTTTATTGTGGCAATGGGCGGTCCCAGTGTCTGCTGTTATTTATGATATCTGCTTCTTCTGGAATGACAAGAAAATTTTTAGGCAGAGGGGTTATCGGTACTACATAGGAAGAGGCGACATCAACAGACTCATCAAATATCCATTCTTGATTACTTCTGGAATAAGACTGAAAAAAATGAGTAAAGAGCCAGCTTAATCTGGTTTTTTCTGGATTTATGCTTTCAATTGTTTTAACTATTTTTTTTAATCTTTCCCTTTCAACTGCTGGACCGTCAAAAGTTTCCATTCCAATATGAATAACAGCTTCATAGGGAAGCGTCAACTGTCTTAAAGCTTTGGCAAGCAGTCCGTCAAGATCGCGGGCTTTTCCGATATAGGCTTGAAGAGAATCACATGTACATTTAACTCCTGCGGCATTAGTAATCTGATGAATATACCGGTTATTCGCCAGACCTTCTCCCACATGATATCCTGTCGAATTGAGTGCTACCGTAAAACCTTCATAATCGATAGGTTTTTTTGCCAGCAATTCTAATAATTGTGGTGAATTGTACTTTACGTGATGTTTTAAAAGCTGCGCATTAATCATTTTCAGATCAAACGTTGATGCGATTATTTCAATTTTTTCGTTAGACAGCCTCCAGTTTTTTTCTTTTATTTTTGAATTTTCGAGTCTGAACAAATCGATCAGATAAGTTTCTGGCAGTGTTTTTAATTCTACATGAAAAGTAATTTCCAATAGGTAGTTGTGTGCTAAAACAAATGGTATGATATGGTGCACCATTTTTTGACGCAGTAAGGTTTCCTCATAAAAATAACCGCCTGATTTCTGCTGTCTCTTGCATTCCACCTGATAAGATTTGTCCTCTTTTCGGACTAAAAGATCAGGGGTTTTATCAGCCTCTTCTGGAAGGAATTCTACTTGGTAGCCATTCCTTTTCCAGGCAAGTGCAGCTAGAAATTCAAACAGGATCTGGTCTGCTTCAATTGGTCTTTTTTTTATGAGATCGCTGATTTTTTTTCTGAGTCCATCAAGGGAAGGAAGCAGATCAATGTCCATTCCGATACGTTTAAAAATAGGTACAATGCGTGCCCCCTGATAATATTCATACTTGTGGGGTTCATGTATTAAGCAGTGTACCAGATAAAGATACCAGCCTATTCTGTCTTTTTCAATTACTAGTAACAGTCCGTCCGATACGGGTTTTGAAAGAGGTGGAGAGTCAGAGTGGAAATTACTGAGATATTCTTCAATTGCCTGTTTTCTTTTGTGCCATTGGTCGGGTGTCATAAATGTCATAAAATAGTCAAAGGCAGCAATCACATCTTTGTCATCATATTCGGGAAAAATTAGTTCTGTTATTGGAATTCTCGTCGTCATAGTTGGTTTGAATTTTAATAGTTAAAAAGAAACTAAATCAAAGGAAATTTTTTGGAGGTATAGTAGACTCCAAAAGTAGCATTTGTGATTTTTTTTGAATCAGTAGAAATACGGGTTTTAGCGATCCAGCTTTAAACTGTATTATTTTAGTGCAAAACTGAAACGCTAATGAATGTTGTATACTGCTGATATATTTTTAAGTGATTCAGTAGTAAACTTATGACTAAATGCTATTAGGTTTTTACGGTTTTCCATAATTGGTAAACTTACTTCTGTTTTCACTCGAAACGGCTAAATAGGGTAGCTAAGGTAGCGTCAGCCGTCTGCGCATAAAGAACTCCAGTTTCCTTTCGTCCGCCCTTCGGGACTTATAGCACTCCGCATCTTTAACTGACGCTTGATTATTGCTTTAATTAATTAGTTAGCAGTTTGTTGTGTAGCACCGCTCAACTTCGTGCGACTGAAAATGTTGATTAATTATAGAAGCTGTTTAAATATATTTTTTTGGAGCTTTTCCCGCTATGCCTTCAATCTTTTGTGCCAAATATCGGCACAAAAGGATTTCCATTTTATGTTTCGGTTTTCACTTTTTCAATAATAATTTCAAAAGGTGTTGACAAAAAGGTGTAATACAGTTTTGAACCTAAACTAGATAGGCCGTGATTTTTCTGATTTTTTATTCTTCAAAAAACAATGTGTCACGATTTTGTCGCAAAACTTAAATTGGTGAAACATCTATAAAATACGCCTTAATTTTTTGTCTTAAAAAAATATGAATTCCAATTAAAATAATTAGCGTTTTACGATGACTTCTGATGGTATTCTCACAGGAGAAACATTTTTATTTTCTTTTAACCATTCGTAATACATATCTAGTTCTGATCTGCCGAGGTTTATAACATATTCAATACCGAATATGACTAGAACAAAATACATAACCTTAGATTCAAGATATGAGAACTCCATTTCGTGCAGTATCTCATAAGGTTCAGGATGATTAATATGGTCAGTAAATCTATCTTCTTCATTATAAATTCGTCTCTGATTGTATATCCAAAATTTTCCACGTCCATATCTGGCATAATTTCTTAAAGGATCTAACTCTTTTTTATTAATTATTTCATCAATCCATTGCTGTCCTTTTACATAGCTTACCAATAGCTCTAAGGCACACTTAGCTAGAAAACGTGACATTATAAGGTCATTAGGTTCAGGTTCATTATTCATCGGAATAATAAAACTGCCTGAACCATGTGACATAATACTTCTGGCTATTTCTTCGTTTTCAAATATTATTGATGTACTATTTTTGTCATGACTAATATGAATTTTAGCAACAGCTGGATTAAAAACAATAGCTTCACCTATTGGAATTTTATTTTTTTTGCTTTCAATGAAATTCCTGTTTCTAACATTTAAGAAGTAAGGTTTTTCCAGTAAAGGTTTTTCGATTTTTTTTGTCGAAATACTGGTTGCAATTATCACAGACTATTCCGACGAGCAGAATATGCTCCTTATTGCCAAGACTTTCAGGTATAATGTGTTCAACACTTTTGGAACCTTCAGATTTTTTTTTTGCAGAATAGACAAATCATAATTAGAACAGATCCAATGAATATTGAGTTTCAATCTTTGGATGAAATGTTCCAATGATCATAAAGGGATTTTTTGATGTATAGTGGTGTACTGCAGTAGTACCTAAAAAAAAGTACAAATCTTTAGTTTTTGCAAAATCTTCAAAATATTTATTTCTAACGTCTTGAATTGCTTTACTCTCATCTCCTTCATGTCTTGCCAGACAGTTCCAAAACAGCTGACCGGTTTCCCAATCCTCGATCATTAACCTGCTTTGTTTTCCAGCATCATCTTCAAAAATAAAAGAGAATTTATATGGAAGTTTTTGAACAACTTCGAAAGGATCTTCAGGATGCTCAAATAAATTTGTCTGATCACGATTTGCTTTTAGCTGCTCGATTTTTTTCTTATCCCAGTTCCTTTCCACCTCAACAGCTATAAAATCTAAAATTTTGGTTGGTTTAAAAACAGCCAATGACGTGCAAATTTCCTTATTGTGTGCACTCTTTATTAAGGTTTCTAGATTTGTGTATACATTTTTTAAAGCAATTTTTTTTCTTTCAGTCCAATAATTTTTGGTATCAAGTTTTCCAATGATTTTTATTTCGCTTTCGTGCGAATATGGCCTAAAACTCTCAGGTCTGAAATCACTTTTGTTTTTTACCAGATCGATCTCTACCCAGTCATACTTACTGTACTGTTCATTATATGCTTTTTGTCGAAATGGTATAGGATATATTCTTATCCATGAGCCATCTTCAAGAAATCCTGCAGTGCAAACCAATTCGTCATATTTACTAGAAATAGTGGGATAAGTTTTTGCCGCAATCAGAACTCTTGTTATAGCCATACTACAAATGTTTTATTTTGTAATCAAATGTAGGAAATTTTGAAATAGATTCAGCTAAAGGTTTTCTATGGCACTGACAAACATCAGCTTCGAAACACGTTAAAGCAATTCGGTCATACTTTTTGAGCAGTTTTATGATATTCTCCTGATATGAGACGGTTTCTGATAAAGTAGTTTTCTTATATCTCTCAAAGAGTTCGTCATAGTCTTGCTGGGTATTTAATTCCTGTCTTTGGTCTGAATTTATTCCTACCTCAGGAATATGAACATAATTAATGCCTAAACTTTCACAATATCTGGTTAATAAGGTTTTGCTGAAACCAAATTTCATACTAAGAGGATTTTTCCTGACATCCACCAATAGCTTAACATCATTGATTACTAACTTGTTTAAATAATGTTCAAGTGAAACACCTTCGTAACCTATCGTAAAAAGTACTGTCTCTTTACCTTGTTTTTTTTGGGCATTAACTTTATTTAACTGCTCCTTGTCTAAAATATTTTCAGCAATAAGGCTTCTGGTAGCATAATAGGGATAATTGATGTAGGTATGTTTGATAAGGGCATCATTACTCATTTTACCGTACAGTTTCACAACCTCATCCAATTTCTTTTTATCTTCCGGCTTAATTGATTTTATAAAATCAACAGTACCGTTTTTAATATATAAATTTTCATTTTCGTCAAGTATTCCTTTTTTGAGCATAGTGGTTAAATCAGCCTTGGCTGAATATGAATAGCAACCGTACTTATAAGGAATAAAGTCATATTCTGGTTTTAACTGCTTCTGGCTGAATAAAAAAAGCAATTTCTGGATTCGAATTTTTTCAAGTCCACCCCCTAACATCTGTATTAAAGCTAATATTATTTTTCTTCTGTAAAACATTCTGCAAATGTAAATAAATGAAATTCTAGCATCGACATTTCATAATTAAATTTTCATAATGCAAAAGGATATCATATTTTTGAAACTTATAAAACGAACTTAATTTTTTTACAAGTCTTTGTTTTCAGTGTCATTTGACCGATGGCAATTATAAATTGCTATTATGAAATTAAAAGATTTTAGTTATGAAGTGGATTTTTCAGAGTAAAGGAGAAATAAACATTATAATCAAAAGATTCATTTCGGCAAGCTGATTGCGAGGATCTTGCATCATATGATCGTTTTTATTTTTCAAAACACATATCCAGATTTCGAAGAAGAACGAGGTAGTGATGAATTTCCATAATGGAACAAAATCAGCTTTTTAAGTTAAAGAAAAGTCCATATAAACACCTGATTTTAATTTCAAATTCCTTATGTATAACTGTTTTACTCTTCCAAAGGTTTCTCTGATAAAGTTTCAGATTCTTTTTTTTCCATATCTCTAAGGATGCCTGGACGTAGCAATTCAGTCCATTTGTTCATGTTTGAATGAAGTCGCAGATTGGTCTCTATAGTACCTAAATCCATCCGTTTATTAGGATGGATTTGCAATTTTTCTAATGCTGGCATCAGCATATGAAATAAACCAGGATCACTAATATTGTTAGAAATTTTGAAATGTATTTCCTCTAGAGTAAGATAAATATTATGTTCAAACTCTAACCTATTATTTGGAGCTGGCATTCCGGTAAACTGCTTATTTTTCATCTTTGTTTATTTCTTTTCTTGATCCAAAGTTGGAAACCATATTGGCTGTTAATCTCGCACTTTCGTTAACAGTATTGAAGTCAATCCGACAATTAGGGAGTCTGCGCATTTTTTGCAGTCCATCAATACTTCTTTGGCTTTGAAGACTAAATTTTAATTTTCCTTCAGCCAGCATTTCATTTAAAAGATGAAAATGCCTTTCAAATTCTTTACGGGACGACAAAAATTCCTTATTAAATTTATCCTGCATTTTTATTAAATATTTACAATTTCATAAACATCTTCTGCGTTCTCTATTGAGACTCTCTGGTTAACTGCTTTATTTAGTGCATATTTTAAAACATATTCAAAACGTTCTATTCCATTAACGCTTTCAAAAAAACTTCTTTTGGTATAGTAGTCCGCTTTTTGAAACTCTGCAATGCTAAGTGGTTTGACCGCAGATTCAATCTCTGCCACAAGTGATTCACAAAACGACCTGTTTAGAATCCCCATCTCGTTCAGCATCGATAACTCGTATTCAATAAATTCCAAATATTCAAGATTTAGGTCAACTTCATTTGAAGCTGCTACAGAAATAGGATAGGAAAGAATGAATTGATCATACAGATCAGGAGAACCTGAATCTTTCAAAAGAAGAGCAATCTTATAAAAATTATGCCTAATTGTAAAATGATCAATTGCAGTAATGACAGAATATGAAAATTTCACTATTGCTTTTTCAATAGTATTAGGCTGTTTCTCTGCAAGTGTAAGAAGTATAAAAGAAGATCTTTCAGTTGACCATTGAATTTCATTTTTTATACAACTTTGGATTAACAAAGGTATTATAAATTCTGGATCGGTATTGCCCAATCTTAGAATACTGTGATAGGTTCTTTCTGATATCCTGTCAACGGGATGATTTAACAGCCAAATCAAGAAATTGCCTATCTTTTCATCATTAGAACGTATGCTGGCATCATTATCATTTATCCAGTCATATTTTTCAACAATTTCAGATGTGGGTCTTATTAATTCTTTAAAGTGCTCTGAAATAACATCGTAAATATTTTCAATCTGTACTGATGAGAGTTTGTTTTCTAAGAACCATATGAGCTGTGAGGTTACCATCCATGGAAGATCGTCAAAGGTTTCTATGAAATATCGTAATTCGGAAATTGTTTCTTTATCGGAATTGAATAGACTCATTAATAATCCGCGTGACTTTACGCTTGAGGATGAATAATTAGGTGACCAGACTGGTAATTTTGAGTTTTTAAAAGCTTCGATACCCTGATCAATTAGCATTTTTCTTTTTGACTGGATTTTGTGGAACTTACTATAATTTTCAATGAAAGGTGTGAAAAAGTCAATTTTCTTTTCTTCAGGAATAGATAAGCTGTCTAATTCTTCGTCTTTATTTTTCTTATCTTCAATTTTCCACTCAATTGAAGCTTCTTTCAATTGTTTTTGAAGTTCAATTTTGTAGGAATCATTAAGAAAGCTGAAAATTCCAGTCAAGTAATTTACTCTTGTGTTTTTCATCTTTGGGTGTGAAGCAATTTCAACAACTGATTTCAAAAGAATATGAATTTTGTTATCATCAATTTGATCAAGTTCACTTAATACCTGGTCATGTATTGCGGCGTAATATTCAATATAGTCTTCTACATCTGGGTTTATTATGAATATTTCAGCTAAAGCCCAGCATAAATAAGGAGATTGGATTTCTGCGCTTTCAATAATTTTATAAATAGCGTTTTCTGGCGTTATATTATTTGCGCCAGCTGCATAACCATGTCCTAACATCGGCGTATCGATAGTATCGTATTCGGCATTTTTTATAACCTGATGCTGCGGAGGTAGGCACTCAAATTTAAAATATTCCAATGCCACTTCAAGCTGGTCATTCTCGACTAATCTACTTACAAAACTTTCTTTGGAATTTCTAACAAATCTTTTAAAAGTCATTTCACCGGATGCAAAATCTAAAAGTGCGGCAAAATTCTTTAAATTTTCTTTAAAGGAAGGACCTTCATTTTTTAAGGTAAGGGTACGGTTTATTAAGGCGAGCTGATCCTCTTTGTACCAGCTTGGCCCCATTGAAGTTTTAAGCATTTCCGAGAATACTTCTTCAGCCATTTCGATATTTCCAGCAAGTCCATAGATTTCCATTATTTTTAGTAGCTCGGGTGTTCTTTCCCATCTGTTTTGCACCCCGTTTAAAGTATATTCCTTCCATATTTCGATTATTTCAGATAGTTGCTCCAATAATTGATTTTTAACGAGAATTTTGCAAATTTCGTAGATTGAATACCTGAATCCTTCAGAATACAAGCCGAGCTGATCTTTACATCTGTTTTGAAGGTTAAGTACTATCTGGCTAATTTTTCCGGGTGCGAAATCCACTATTATTCTGACAATGTTAGAATAAATTATTGGGAATATTTTTTCAGGTAGATGATAAGATCTCTCCCATATAATTCTTTCCTGAAGGGAAAAATTTATTTCTAAGCAGAGTTTTATTAATTCATCAATGCAAAATTCATAATTCTCTTCAATAGCTTTTAAGAATAGTATTTTTCCTTCCAAAAACCCTAGTTTGCTTAATACGCCGATGAGATAATCTTCCCAATTTCTAAGACGTTCGACAGGGGATAATTGCACCGGATAGCGGCAGTTTTTATCGAGATAACCAATACAGCGGAATTGGAACAGAATATCATGAACTGTATCATAATTTGGATCGACTCTATTTTCAAGACGTAAATCGTATTCTTGCTTCTGCTTCGGGCATTTATCTATGATTTCTGTTACAAGTTTGTGATTGCGACTATAATAAATTAAAGAATAGATTATGCTTTCTAGATTTTCAGATTCGTATCCATAACTACTTATTACGTGTTCGATATCTTCAATTAATATTTTAAAAGTGCCGTCAGATCTAACATTGGAGGTATTGTAGTGGTTCAGATCTTCGAAAATGTTTGCGGTTCTTGAAAGCATATTTACCCATTTACTATCAATTTCTAGCTTACTATCTTCAGCTCTTTTTTCAACATTGACATAAAAGTCAAGTGTGCGCAAGATGTATGAATTGTGCCAAGCGGTTGATTGTTCTCTAATTGTCAGAAAGGCGAGCATGGCATCATTATCTCCGGCATCTTCAGCGTTATTTTGTAACTGTAAAAGAATTTTATTGATAGAAAGGCATTTTGCAGTACACTGCTCAAAATCATAATTGACTAGAAGAGTGTATGCCTTCATCATGATTCCAAATATTTCGACATTTATTTCACTTCCCCATCGTAAACCGTCATTAATAGTTTTTCGATATCTCTTTTCAAGTGCCGACAATAGAATTTCCGCTTCGTGAAATGCTTGGTTCTCAAAAAATAGCCGAAGAAATAGGATGCTTTCTCGGTCATCAACCAATAAGATCCTGTCTCTGACCAAATATTTTAGCGCTGCTGAATAATTTTTAACTGAAATCATTGCTAGAGCCAGATAATAGGCATTTTCGGCAAATACGCTGTCATATCTAAAATCAATTCGCTGAAGCAGCAGGAGCAGACGTATTGTCTCTAAAGTTTCTTGTAAATCAATCGATAGGGAGATAATCTGCTTTATATCGCTAAGAACCAAATCTGGAGGGACATCATTTTTTGTGCAAAGATCCGCCCAGTCTTGATTGCAGCGCTGCAGAGATAAATGTTTTTTTGATCCTCTGCTGTAATGATATAGCAGATTATTGATCGAGAGGTCGGACGTGCTGTCTTTTTCTAGATACCCACATATATAATCGTTGGCAAGTTCACTGCTTTCGCTAGTTCTACTTTCAATAAACAACTTGAATGAATTGTGATATATCTCCAAATATTGATCACCATAGAGCAGATACTTTATAGATTCGAAATGTGATCTAAATGTAAGTTTATATGTTTCAGGAAGCATTCCAAAAGCTTCCGTTTCAGAAATCGGCTCGCGAACCTGGGAGAATATAATCATTATCCACAGCTTCTCAGGACTTTCGTAGAATCGCTGCCAAATTGATTCGTAGTATTTTGTTATATCACCTTTGATTGATGGAATTTCATTTAACCATTGTTCTAATTCATTGGTAATGAAGTTACTGTTAGTATTTTTGATGAAATTCACCAAGTATCTTAAATATAAGGGATGGCCTTCAGATTTTAGTGCTAATTCCTGGACTGCTTCCATATTTAGAAGTTCTGTACCTAGAACCTTTATAATAAAATTTTCACACTGAGATGCCCCTAAAGGAGTGACATCAATGATCTGCTCTTCTTGTAAAAGCGATTTAATTGAGGAGGGCAGAATCTGTATTGAAGTGCAGGAAAGCAGTATCTTAACACCTGCTGGAATTTCAAGAGGAAGAATACTTAAAAAATCATTTAAGAATTCAATTTCATCCAATCCATCTAAAATTAAAATACCTGTCTGGGCCTTATTTTGGTAATATAGTCCTAATTCAGATAAAAGGTCAGGCAGCCTGAGTAACCTGTCTTCAAATGAAATCTCTTCTTTTGGTATTCTGCTGCCAGTTATTATAGTTGAGCATAGATTCTCTAAATAATCTAGAAAAAAGCCCCTAGATTTTCGTAAAGCACCTGACTCCGTACTGTTGGGTATCTTTAAAAAATATCTGCCAATAATTTTTAGATTTTTTTCAAGGGGAATGTATGATGCAGAAAGAGTTGATTTCCCGCTTCCTGGAGAGCCTTGTAAAAGGAACCATTTTGATTCTGTCAGTAAAGCCTGATCTATGTTTTTTAGTACATCAAGATTTGGGGTGGATGTAGATATTTGATCTTCAAATTCAATTGGAGTACCATAATTCGGTGTGTTTTCTTCAACTTTTATACCGGCTTCAGCTAAAAAAGTGATTGCTTTCAATGTACTTATAAAAGCTAGCCTGTCATCAATCTGCCTAAGTATAATACCATAAACTTTTCCGCCTATTATTAATGGAGCTCCTGAAAGACCTTCATAATCATATCCAGAATCGATTCCCAGATCAGATATAATGTAATCACTGATTTCATTGGCTATCATTTGAGAAATTTTCCCTTGAAATGGAGTTATGTTAATATTACTTTTAGATGGAAAACCATGTGTTTCGCAATTCTCATTAATTCTTAAAATTGATGCTTCTAAAGGCAGTGTAGGTAACTCCTGTTCTGAAAAAGAGAGAATACAAAGATCCAGTTCGAAACTGTATGAGACTATGATGCACTCAATTAAGCTACCGTTTATTTTGGCGTTTATCTTTTCTCCGTTCAGATTGTCCGAAACAACGTGGAATGCTGTGATGATTTTTTTTGGTGCTGCTGCAAAGCCGGTTCCTTGGTCATCACCACAGAAGATTTCAATACAAGAACTTGCTATTTGTGATGAACTTATTATTTTGATCATGATAGGATTATTTTATTTTAATATTTTCCTGAGCAACTATACACTCATACTTATATTTGTCTTTTAATGTACTGTCATTTATAGTTTTAAGTAATGGAATTTCATAATTAAAATATAGACTCCGTACAAAATCGCAATTTCTAGTAACAATCCGCGCAATTGTCTCTATATCCGGGTGGTTGAACGACTTGCCGTTGGTTGATATAATGTACTTATCTGAGTCAATCAGACTTAATAGTTCTTTAGAGGAGTTTAGTACGCTTCCATGGTGGGAAATTTTAATAAGATCAAAATGGATAGGAAATTGATCAGAAGTATATGCAGACTTCAAATTGTCAATAATTACTGAGGGGTGCGAATCAGCAAGAAAAAGCATTTTTTTTCCAAAAGTTTCCAAAATAAAAGAAATTGAACTTCCATTTGCAACAGTTGCATCCTCATCAAAATCCAACAATGCCAATTCTTCCATATCAATTTTTACTGATGATATGTTTTTGCTCTTACTAAATTTTGGTTCTTTTTCCTTTGAAATTATGAATTCAAAAGCATCATCAAAGTACTCAGTTGAATTCAAGTCATTAATAAAGCCTAATTTGTATAATTCTTTAGCCCAATAATTCTTTAGCTTTTCAAGTCTTACTTTGTTCGGGGATAGAATTTTAAAATGAAAAGGATCTGCTATGATATCAGTATTATTAATACAGGGACCGTTATTAAATTGCGAATTCCAATTATAACCTCCATTTAAAATAAGAGCTGCCAGTGTTGACCCTTTTTTTGCACTTATATTTTTTTCAGATTCAATGCTGTCATCTTTTAGAATTGAAGAAATCTTAAGTTCTTCTATTTTTTTTGAATGCGTACCTAAAAAAAAATGATTATGACCACCAATATTTTGAAGATGGCGGTAAGAGTTATGCCAAATGTTATCGATTTTTATAAAGGGATCAGAATTATTTTCCTCAAGTAATTTTATTATTCCAGAAATATGATCACTATCGATATGTGAAACTATTAAATAGTCAACTTTCTCGCCCTTCGCTTCGAGATCAACTAGAATAGGCTTAATACAATTCTTATATGTGCTGACATAACCGCCATCCAACAGGATATTCTTTTTGTCAAACGAAATTAAAAAGCAGTCGCCATTACTGGCTGGCAAAATCCTCACAATAAGATTGTTTTCATCCATACTTGTCATTTAGTATTTTTTATTATTCATGCCAATATCATTCTTTTGAATTAATCAAAGATATTTAGTTTTTTTTAATAAGTAAATGATTTTGGGAAGGATCATTGAGAAGGCGCTCCAATTCAGAATTTACAATTTCTGAAATGTCAGCTTTAATTTGGTTATAGTTGCTTTCAATCATAGTATTATTTATAATGCGCACGGGATCAATTTCCCGGTATAACTGTTCTTCCTTTTTAAGAGCATCATGGTCATTGATTATATTAGAATGAAATGTCTTAAGTTCTATTTTGCAGTCTGGATTGTCTGCCACTATACCAACAAATTCGCCTGAACTTAGAGAAGATATTTTTGAGATAGGAACAGCATATTCTAACTGTTTTGATCTGCTGACAGATGTGTCCGAGCTATTGATGGAAAGGCTCTCTCGGTCCTGCATGATTTTTCCTAAACGCTCTGAGAGCTGTTTGGCGGTATCTCCATTAACCTGGCCGCTTATGATGTTACCCGTGATATTCATTATTACTTCTGCCTGTTCACGTCCGTAATCTTTTCGAAGTTGGCTGAAGTCCTGGATGCCTAAGCAAGTGCTTACCTTATTGCTTCTGGCGGTAGCAATAAGACTGTCAATGTTGTTTAGGAAAATGGTTGGAAATTCATCAAAAATAAGACTGCTTTTCAATTTTCCTTTCTGGTTAACCTGCTTTATCAGTCTGCTTATATATAGAGACAAAACAGCACCATAAGTTTGGATTTTCAGAGGGTTATTTCCCATGCATATAATTTTGGGTTCGTCAGGGTTATTTATGTCTAGAGTGAAGTCATTCCCCGAGAGTACATAATAGAGCTGTTGGCTTGATAGCCTTGCCATTGATATTTTAGCTGAGGCCACCTGCCCCTCAAGCTGTTCCATAACGTCATTTAGGTATGCACGGCTAAAAATTGACTTTAAGGAATCCGAGAGCAATGGAAACTTTAAAATAAATCATTACCATCAAAATTACGGATATGATTTGGAAGCAAGTTTAGCAAAGCACTCTATAAAAGAACTTGAAACGCCCCAATACAGAGAAGATCTTTTAAATTCACTGAAAAAAGGTAATCTTCAGTCAGTAACTTTTGTTGTTAAAGGAGTTGAAAGTAAACAGTATGTTGAGGCAAACCCGCAATTTAAAACGGTTAATGTTTATGACAATAATTTGCAAAGGATTAATCATCGTGAGAGCAAAGAGGAGAAACAAAAAGAAACTCAAGGTAAATCTGCTAGTAAGGATTTTAGCCAGACAAAGGAATCTGTTTCAGATGAGGTAGCTGAAGTAGAAAAAAAAAGATCTCAAAGAAAAGGTAAAGCTAAATCTTTATAGGTAGTTAGATGGAAACTTTAAAACCTTTGTCAGATTTCTTTTTAGCAATTGAGAAAGATTTCCGTATAAGTACAACACATATTGCACTTTATGCTGCTTTACTTCAATATAGAGTTGAGAAAGGTTTTGTAAATCCTATACAGGTCTATAGATATGAAATAGCTCCTTTGGCAAAAATTTTATCAGCTTACACCTATCATAAATGTATTCAGGAGTTGAGTAATTATGGTTATGTAAAATATGAACGATCGTTTAAGAAAACACAAGGGAGTAAGATTTATTTTTTTGAGTGATGGATTAATATAAAAATAAAGGCCCTTAATGGGGCTTTTTTTCTATAAAAGAATATAGAAATGAAAGATGACCAGGAAAGCATAAAAAAGGAAAATAACATCACTAAAAGATAAATAATTATGAAACCATATAGATTTGAAGATTTACTGAATACTATTGGAGAGCTACTTTTGAAAATGAATAGTATTGAAAAACTTTTACAAGAAAATAAAGTAAATACTGTTGCCGCTGATGATGATTTGCTAACTATTTCTGAGGCAGCAAAATTATTAAAGTTATCAGTAGCCACTATTTATACCAAAGTCTGTAGAAATGAAATTCCCGTCAGCAAACAGGGTAAACGCCTCTATTTTTATCGTGGAGAATTATTAAATTGGATAAAATCGGGTCGAATTAAAACTATTGCTGAAATACAACTGGAAACTGAATCTAAATTTAATTCAAAAAATATATATAAATAAACAAGAAAGACAATACTTTGGATAATGTCTTTCTTGTTTTACGGTGTTTTTATTTTAAACTTATCCTCATAGAAGCTTCTCTTTTTTTCTCGTCAATTATTTTGGTATATATCTGAGTTGTTTTAACGCTTTTATGGCCAAGCATTTTAGAAACAGTAAATATATCCGTTCCAGAGAATATCTGAAGAGTAGCGTAGGTATGTCTAAAACAATGAAATGTAATATGTTTTGTAATTCCGGAGTGAGTCACCCAGACAGGTAGTACCCTATCTACATCCCATTTTTTTAAACCAGCAAATACTTTTTCATTTTCTTTTGTTCTTTCACCGAGAATCTCAAATGCCTCATCGGAGATAGGCATAGTCTGAAGCCCTTCAGTTTTCTTTTGCTTAAATCTGATATAATATCCATCATCTTCTATAAATTGTACTTCAGACCATGTAAGTTTTACTATATCTGAATACCTGATTCCTGTCAAGGTAGAAAATATAGAAATTTTATGAACAATAGCGTTTGAACAAGGTGTACTAAATAACTTCTTAGCTTCGCTCAAGGTTAAAAAGTTTCGCTGGGATTCCTGTTCTTTGATTGAATCTATTCCAGAGTTAATGTCGGTTCTTAATTTTCCTTCTCTATAAGCCCTTTTAAGAGTAGTTTTTAGTTTATTATGATAGGAAAGAGCTGTATTTCGAGATAATGTTTTACCTGTATCTCTTCTGCTTTTGGCTTTTAAGAGATATTCTCTGTAATCATTTATTAATATTACCGTTACATCTTTAAAGCAGATATCCTGGTTTTCAGTAAATGATTCAAAGTGTGAAATTGCACTATACCAGATCGACTTGTTGTTTCCCTCTTTTTTATCTGCCAGTTTCTTGAAATACTTTAGAAAAGAGCCTTGTGAGATCCTCTTGATTTCCAGCTGTTCTTTTTCAAAATCGGAATATACATCATCTTTGCGAAGTTCGTTTTGTCTACGAATCTGGATGAGTTCGGCTGTATGCAGGTTTTCTATATTTGAAATTTTTTGAATCTGGCTGTTTGGTTTGTCAAAAAGATACAACTTTAAAAATTCACGTCGTGTAGACCTGTTTGTTTCGGTGTTCAGTACTGGGGGGTAAAAATCCAAATAAAGAGAAATTCTGCCGTCAGCTAGAATTTTTTTTCTTAGTGTTACATTAGTCTTTTTCATTGTCTGGGGCATTAAATATTACATCAATATCTTTTTTTGCGACGTAATTAAACTTTCCAACAGCATATTTAGTTATTCCATGTCTTTGAATAAGCAGATATAAAGCTGCTGGTGAGATTCTGAATTTCTGCTGAATCTGAGTTATGGTATAACATTTATCCAGTCCCGGAAACTCCTGAACAGGCCGGAGCAGTGACTCCTGCAAGGGAATGGCGAAAAAACTGTCCAAATCACATCTGCGTATGATTGTTCTTCTACCAAATTTTGCGATATCAAGCTCACCGCGCTCAATGAGCCTGTAAATAGTCCTTCTGCTAATACCGAGTAAATTACTGGCTACATTAACATCGATATAATCTTTTGCTTTTAAAGCTTCAAAATTGGCATTTTTAAACGTTTCCACCTGCTTATTGCTTTTGTCAATTTTTGACTGGCGAGTCCTTGCTTTATAAGCCTTGGAGCCGCATTTCTGCGAACAGTAAAGTGTCTTTGTGGTGCGTGCTGTAAACTCATTTTCGCAGAATTTACAGATTCTGGTAATCTCAATTTTTGAACTCATAATTAATGTGACTTTAAGTGTCCCACTATGACTATGTGTGTCTCTATGTGCCATAATTTGGCCAAATGAAATAAAAAATTTGTACCTCGGTTTTCGAGGTACAAATGGGGTACAAATTTAATCAAAACATGGCTAAACAACCAAAAGAAAAGATAAATAAAAAACGGGTTAAAATATTGTTTATCAATACTTTAACTCGTTTGTTTGTTTTTGTTTTTTGTTATTTTGTTTCTCTATTTGCCGATGCAGAAATTCGCAAAAATATTCCCTAACAATTCATCGTTGGAAACCTGACCCGTAATAAGACCAAATTGGTATAAAGCTTCACGTATGTCAAGTGCAATCAGGTCGCTTGAAAGATTAGTTTCCAGACCAAATTTCACTTTCTGAATTTCATCCAGGGCTTTAAGTAGAGAATCGTAATGCCTTGTATTCGTTACGATAGTTTCATTATTACGAAGTGCTCCTGTGTTCACGTAAGACAGCAATTGCTCTTTTAGTTCTTCCACTCCAATATTTTCTTTAGCCGAAATTTTTAGAAGTTTTAAGTTTAAAGTTTCAAGTTTTTGATTGATGTTCCCGATTTCATTTTCACTCAATAAATCAACCTTGTTGACCACTACTAATATGGGTTTAAGAGGGTATTTGTTTTTAACTTTTTCAATTTCTACAATATAGTCAGAACCTGAAACCTGAAATCTGAAACCATCAAACAAAAAGACTACAAGCTGTGCCTGATCGATTTTTTCGAAGGTTTTTTTAATTCCGATGCTTTCTACCACATCTTTAGTCTCACGGATTCCTGCCGTATCAATAAATCTGAAACCAATTCCGCCAATCACTAACTCATCTTCGATGGTGTCGCGTGTGGTTCCGGCAATGTCAGAAACAATGGCGCGTTCTTCGTTCAATAAGGCATTGAGCAGAGTAGATTTACCTACATTGGGTTCTCCCACAATAGCAACCGGAATTCCGTTTTTGATGACATTACCAACGGCAAACGAATCAATCAGACGTTTTAGAACAAATTCGATTCTATTTAATAACTCATGAAATTGAGTACGGTCGGCAAATTCTACATCTTCTTCTGCAAAATCCAGTTCTAACTCAATTAAAGAAGCAAAGTTTAGTAGCTCTTCACGAAGTTTGGCTATTTCATTGCTAAAACCACCACGCATTTGCTGCATAGCGATTTGGTGTGACGCTTCATTATCTGATGAAATCAAATCGGCAACCGCTTCTGCCTGCGATAAATCAAGTTTTCCATTTAAAAAAGCTCTAAGGGTAAATTCGCCCGCATCAGCCATTCGGCAACCTTTTCGTAACAATAACTGAATAATTTGCTGTTGGATATACGTCGAGCCATGACATGAAATTTCAATCGTATTTTCTCCTGTATAAGAGTTAGGTCCTTTAAAAACAGAAACCAATACTTCATCAAGTGTTTTTGAATCGTCCACAATATGGCCTAAATGCAAAGTATGGGTTTTCTGGAGAGTTAAGTCTTTGTTTTTTATGGATTTAAAAACCGAATTCCCAATGGCAATAGCATCGGAACCTGAAATACGGATGATCGCAATAGCTCCAGCCCCGGATGGGGTAGCCAATGCAACTATAGAATCTTGATTTATCATGCTGCAAAGGTATAAAAAAAGCCATAAAGTTGCGAACTCAAAGAAGAGTTGATTAGGAGACTTTCAGCTTTTTAAATGTCAATTTTAGTAATTTTTTAAATGTTAAAATACTGATAATTATCAGTTTGATTTGCATTTAGAATGTTTAAATTTGAGAAACAAACCTTTAATCTCAAGCAAAATGAAAAAGATACTATTTCCCACAGATTTTTCTGAAGCAGCGACAAATGCTTTTGTCCATGCCTTAGAATTTGCCAAAATTGTAAACGCCGAATTAGTTTTGTTACACACTTTTGAGATTCCGGTTTACGATAGTCAGTTTTTCCCCGAAAATTACGCCTCGATTTACAGTTCAATCGAACTGGCAAAGTTTGAAATGTTTAAAGATGAGATCCCAAGGCTTAGAACTATTGCCGCGGAACGAAAATTAGATCACATCGTACTCAAACATCGTTTGATGGACGGTGATTTGATTTTTAATCTGAAAAATGCAGTTGAAGAAGATCATGTCGATTTTGTGATAATGGGAACTTCAGGTGTTTCAGACTGGACAAAATTTTTCCTCGGATCGAATACAAGTTCTGTAATTTCAGAAGTCAAAGTACCCGTTTTGTGTATTCCCGCAGATGCAAAGTTCAAAAAAATAAAAACAATTGGTTTTACAACCCGCTATCGTGAAAAAGACAAGGCTGAGCTTCGAAAAGTGCTGGAAATAGCAAAGAAAACAAATGCTAAAGTAAAAAGTCTATACGTTAGAGCATCAAATACAGATGTTTCTGATGCTACAATTAAAGAATGGGATAAAGAATTTGCTCATGAAAATGTAGAGTTTTTGGTCTTGCCAAGTGATGAAGTAAAAGAGACTATTCTCGATTTTGTACTGTATAAAGATGTGGACGTTCTGACGGTTATTACACACAAAAAATCTTTCTTTGAAAGTATTTTCGAATCCAGTTTCAGTAAAAAAATAACTAAGGAAGTTTCGATACCGGTTTTGGTTATGCATGAAAGCTAAAATCAAAGACTAATTAGTGCTGGAATGTGAGTGTAAAAGCTATATTTGTGTTTCATTAATTTATAAGAATGGAAGCCTATCACAATAAAGTTGAATACTATACAGCACACTTTAATAAAATCAACAAAAAATACAACAGCATCAGTATTCTGCGTCTTTTAAGCGTATTTCTGTGTTTGTTTTTATTGTTTTACTACATAAAAACGAATGAAATACTTTACGTAGCTTTTGCTTTTCTATCTTTTGTTGTTTTTCTTTTTTTAATGCGCATTCATTCGCATTTATCTTTTAAGAGAGAACATACAAAGGCAATTCTAAAATTAAATAAGAATGAAATTGCTTATTTGAAAAGAGAAAAAATCCCTTTTGAGAACGGAATCGAATTCAATGACTTCAGTCATCCGTATGCTTACGATCTGGATATTTTTGGGGAGCATTCGTTATTTCAAAATCTAAACAGAACGGCCACTTATATCGGAAAAAAAACACTGGCCAATCAATTGCTGAATTTGTCTTCCAATGAAACTATTCTTGAAAATCAAGAAGCAATCAAGGAATTGAAAACTAAAATGGATTGGCGTCAGGATTTTTTGGCCTTGGCAATGATTAGTTATGACACAAAGAATACTTATGATGCTTTAATTTATTGGAAATCATTTCAAAATAATAAACTACCTAAAGTTTTAATTGCGTTATCCGTTATTCTTCCAGTCCTGTTTTTTGGCTTTTTGGCAGCCTATTTTATTACTTCAAAAGTAATTTTATTATCGTATCTGACCTATGTTTTTATTGCCAATATGATTGTTTTGGGAAGTTCGTTTAAACGGATTCAGTCAGAGATTGCGAAGGCTGATAATGTGGATAAAATTATTAAGCAATATAGTTTACTGGTTCAAAAAATTGAAACAGAAACTTTTCAGTCAAAAAGATTGATTGATTTACAGCAGGAGCTTATTTTTAAGAATGCAACGGCGAGTAAACATTTAAAAGATCTTTCGGAGCTATTTTCCAGAATGGATACGATTAACAATTTTGTTACGGCAACGGTTTTTAACGGCATGTTTTTATTCAATTTGCATGTTTTAAAAGCGCTTTTGAAATGGAAAGAAAACTATTCTGAAAAATTGGAGCAATGGATTAATATTGTTGGCGAGTTTGAAGCACTGAATAGTTTAGCTAACTTATCGTATAATAATCCTGATTTTGTGTTTCCCGAAATTAATTCCGACTATAAAATTGGATTTTCAAATTTGAGTCATCCTTTGTTAAATTCGGCAACAAGAGTAGGGAATGACACTCACTTTTATCCTGAATCTTTCCTGATTTTAACAGGTTCTAATATGTCAGGTAAAAGTACTTTTTTAAGAAGTTTAGGAATCAATATGGTACTGGGAGGAATTGGTTCAGTAGTTTGTGCTTCAAAAGCTAACATGCATCCACTTCCTGTATTAGTTTCAATGCGATTGTCCGATTCGTTAGCCGATAGTGAATCGTACTTTTTTGCTGAAATTAAACGTTTAAAGCAAATTATGGACGCTTTGGAAGAACGTCCTGCTTTTGTTTTATTGGATGAAATTTTGAGAGGAACAAACTCTGATGATAAACGAAACGGAACAATCGAAGTCGTTAAAAAGGTAATCGCTAAGAATGCAATTGGTGCGATTGCTACACACGATATTGAGGTGTGTCTGACAACAAATGAATATCCTGAGGTTTTAACCAATCAGTGTTTTGAAGTCGAAATTAAAGACAATGATCTCCATTTTGATTACAAGCTGCGTGATGGAATTTGTAAAAATAAGAGTGCAACTTTCCTGATGAAGAAAATGGGAGTAATATAATAGATTTTTAGATTATTCGATTTCTGGATCTTTAGATTACATACAGAGTTTATACTTTTACTCAAAATCCAAAAATCGAATAATCTAAAAATCTATAATTTATTTCTGTACTTCTTTAATGGTATTCACAAAAGCTTCGACTGGCTGAGCTCCCGAGATTGCATATTTTCGATCAAAAACAAAAAAAGGAACTCCTTGTATGCCCATATTCTGCGCCTGAATAAGATCAGTGTGTACATCGCTGATGTATAATTTTTCATTTTCAACTGTTTCTTTGACTTCATCTGCGTTTAAACCTGCTTTTACACCAAGTTCAATCAAAGTTTCGGGATCATTTAAGTCTCTTCCTTCTGTAAAATAAGCTCGAAAGAAAATTTCTTCCATTTCATCGGCAAGATTTTTGGTCTTGGCCAACTGAATAATGCGATGTGCCGACAGTGAATTCGAAACTATTGCTTTATCAAAATGATAGTCCAAACCAACGCTTTTAGCGTGTTCTACGACTCCTTTGTGCATTTCGACGGATTGTTCAACAGAGATTCCTTTTCGTTCAGCGAGAAACGTATAAACGTCTTTATCTGTTTGTGCTTCAATAGTAGGATCAAGCTGGAAACTTTTCCATTCAATTTCAAACTCGTCATTAGGAAATTCAGCTAAAGCTGTTTCCAATTGTCTTTTTCCGATATAACAAAACGGACACATGATGTCCGACCAAATTTCTATTTTCATAAATCAAAAATAAGGAAAAAAATTGTTTTCGATTTGGTTTTTCTTTAGAAAACAAACCCGACAGGTTTTTAAAACCTGTCGGGTTTATATGTAATAAGACAAGAAAGAGAAAAATTTTATTTTGA
The DNA here is from genome assembly GCF_000335775.1 of Flavobacterium sp. WG21. Lineage (NCBI taxonomy): Bacteria > Pseudomonadati > Bacteroidota > Flavobacteriia > Flavobacteriales > Flavobacteriaceae > Flavobacterium > Flavobacterium sp. WG21. The sequence continues at coordinate 33,416 of NZ_AMYW01000010.1, read as the reverse complement.
CTTGGAATTCATTTTTTTTACAATTTTTTCAAGAGATTTGATTTTTTTATTTTGTTCGATGGTGTAAAGTGTAAGTTCTTCTATTTTTTGAAGGAGTTTCATTTGAAATTCTTTCATGTTTACTCCATTTTCTGCCATTTCTTTTTCAGAAGCTACCTCTGGGAGGTGTTTATTTGTTTTGATGAATTTTTCTAAGCTATTCAAATTCATTAGCTTATAGTCTTCTTTAAATACAAAATCACAGCCATTTACTGATTCAACTTTTATTTCTTGTGCTCTGATTGTTCCGCAGACGTCTAGCTTGTATGTTGGTGAATAAGTTCCAGTTCCAATATTTCCACCATTTGGTGCAATTAATATATTTTGTTGGGAAATTCCTGGCTTAACAGCTTGTAAATAGCCCGCGGAATATCTGTCATCATATCCCATATATAGAAATTGATTCGCTGTTGTACTTTTTAATTTAAAACTACCGATTTCGTGTCCCCCCTCAATTTCAAGTTTGCTGGTCGGATTAATAGTTCCGATTCCTATGTTTCCGCCAGATTTGAGATATAGAGGGGTTCTAATTCCGGTTTCACTAAATGAAAGATCATTATCGCTTGAAGTAATGTCCCATATTTTATTGTTATTGTTAAAAATTACACCGCCATTTTTTACACCAATTTGTCCGGCAACAGTCAAAGTGCGATCCGGGTTATTTAATCCAATTCCAATATTTCCACCGTTAGGAGCAAGCAATATATTTTGCTGTGAGATTCCGGGTTTAACACCTTGTAAGTACCCGGCGGAATAATTATCGTCGTACCCCATGTAAAGAAATTGATTTGCTGTTCCACTTCTTAATTTGAATGTACCGATTTCATACCCAATTTGTGATGAACCATCGATTTCAAGTTTTGTTTTTGGATCGGAAGTACCAATACCTACATTTGAAGTAGTTGTTGTGCCGTTCCATTGGGCATGCATAGTTGCGATACAGTTTAATAAAAACAGGGTAAGTATTTTTTTTTCATGGGATTTACTTTTGATTTTAATTGATTTTTGTTAAGTTTTGTGTAAAATAAAAAACCGCAACTCTTTTTGGGAATTGCGGTTTCTAGGTATAAAAAATGGTTGGTTAATAGCGATGTTGTATTTTTTTTACAATGATATGTCTTTAATTTGAAACTAAAAAAGATCTCTGTAACAAAAAGAAGTTTTGATGTTAACTATTTAACATTACTGGCATTACTAACATGGTAACAGTTTCTCCTTCTTCTAAACCGTCTACCGGTGTTAGGATTCCTGCTCTGTTAGGTAATGACATTTCCAACATAATCATATCGGATTGTAAGTTAGTCAGCATTTCAGTTAAAAAACGTGAGTTGAAACCAATTTGAAGATCATCTCCTTGATAATCACAAGTTAGTCTTTCCTCTGCTTTGTTAGAGTAATCGATATCTTCTGCAGAAACGTTTAATTCAGCTCCGGCAATTTTTAATCGAATTTGGTGTGTCGTTTTGTTAGAAAAAATGGCCACACGTTTCACCGAGCTTAAAAACAAAGAACGGTCAATCATTAATTTGTTTGGATTTTCTTTTGGAATTACCGCTTCATAGTTAGGGTATTTTCCGTCAATCAAACGACAGGTTAAAATATAATTGTCAAATGAGAAAGTCGCATTTGAATCGTTGTATTCAATTTTTACTTCAGCATCAGAAGTTCCCAGGATACTTTTTAAAATATTCAAAGGTTTTTTAGGCATGATAAAATCGGCTACCTGAGATGCTTTTACATCTGTACGGGCATATTTTACCAATTTATGAGCATCTGTTGCTACGAAAGTTAATCCTTCTGGTGAGAATTGAAAGAAAACTCCAGACATTACCGGACGTAAATCATCATTTCCGGCTGCGAAAATAGTTTTACTTACAGCAGTTGCTAAAACATCAGCAGGAACAAGCGTTACAGATGGTTCTTCAAGACTTACTGATTTTGGAAATTCTTCTCCTGCAGCGTATGCTAAAGCATATTTTCCTGAGTTTGAACTAATTTCGACGGTATTGTTTTCTTCAACGGTAAAAGTTAAAGGTTGTTCCGGGAACGTTTTTAAAATTTCAAGCAAAAGTTTAGCCGGTACAGCAACACTTCCTTTACTTGTAGAATCGATCGACAACGTAGCAGACATGGTAGTTTCAAGATCTGAAGCCGAAACGGTCAGTTCGCTGTTGTTTAGTTCAAATAAAAAGTTGTCTAAAATTGGCAACGTATTGTTACTGTTAATTACACTACCTAAAACTTGTAATTGTTTTAATAAGTACGAACTCGATACTATAAATTTCATCTCTATTGTTTTATTTTTTTGCTCTTTTCTTTAGTCTTTTCTCAACTAAGATAGGTTTTACAAATATATCGTAAACAATCTTAATTTGTGCATTTTTTTTATTAACATCTAGTTACTGTATTTTCTTTTTCGGATGTAGGTAAATGCCAGTCCGAAAATCAATAAAATTAGAATTGGAAGTCCGATAGTTATGAATTGCGTGAGCGTGTAATTTTCATAAACTTTCTCTTTGTCTAATAATGGCAGACTGACATCTTTACTTCTAATGTTAATAAGTCCTGTATCGTCCAGTAAATAATTAATACAGTTCATCATAAAATCTTTATTGTCGTACAGGTTTCCGGTACGCTGATCGTAGCCCAATTCAACCGGCATCATATTTTTGTCGAGTTGATTTCTGGCCAGATCACCATCGGCTATTACGATCATTTTGTTTGGTTTTCCTTTTGCTAAAAACGAGTTTTCTTTGAAAGGCAAAACACGATTTTCAAAAGCGGAGTGGAAGGATCCTTCTAATAAAACCGAAAGCGGAATATTTCCTTTGTTTGCATAATCCTGCGGAGTCGTTTTTTCGGTAACGCTATTTAAAGTAATGGGAGCCGGAGTTCCGATTGCTTTTGAATAAGGAGAGGATTGTAGTAAAACCGTTTTTTTGATTCCGTTTTTCAAAGTATCAATCGGACTGGCGAAATCAAATTTGATTCCCCCCAGATTTTTAACGATCGGATGTTGACTGCTCGGCTGCACCAGAGGAGCGTATTTCCATATGAAATCCTGATATTGTGTAGCGCTTCCTTGTTCGCCTGTAGCAAGTTTTAGCGGACTTCCTTGTTCGTCCTTTATCAGATCAGGATTGATTCGGATTCCATATTTAAAAAACATATCGTTAAGATTCAGATCTCTCGGATAAGCCAGAGTCGCTCCCGCCTGGTTGTACAAGCTGTCCATATCGGCGGCAACCTGATCAATTAGCCATAAAGTTTTGCCTCCATTCATGATGAATTGGTCCAAAACCTGTTTTTCCTCATCCGTGAACGTTTCGGTTGGCTTTGAGATAATGGCTAAGTCATACTTTTTTAAGGCAGCTAAAGTTCCTGTTGGATTTTGTCTCACAGAATCTAATGTAAACGGACCAATATAATAGCTTTCACGAATTTGCTGGAGCATTTTGGCAATGTGAATTTCGTTCAACTCTCCATTTCCTTTTATAATAGCGACCTTTTTTTGTCTGTCTTTGCTAATTTTATTGATCGCATCTGCAATCGAATATTCTAAGTGCTGAATTGATCCGATTACTTTTTGAGTTGTTGAAGCTCCCATAATGTTTTTCAACAATGGAATATTAACTTCTTTATTATTGTAAACTGCAACGGCCCACGGAAAAACCATTGCCTGAGATTGTTTTCCTTTATCGTCGACCGTGATGTTTATAGGTGTAAGACCTTTTTGATACAGCGATTTAATAACGTCCATGCTTTCGTCTTCATTTTCCAGAGGATTAACGAATTCAAAAACAATATTGCTGTTGTAGGCCTGAAATTCTTCCAGTAACTGACGAGTCTCTTGCTGAAGACGTTTGAAGTCCGGCGGAAGTTCACCCTGCATATAAATTTTAATCGATAGTGGATTCTTTACCTGTTTTACGATTTGTAAAGAAGTTTCAGATAGAGTGTATCGTTTGTCTTTGGTTAAATCGAATCGGTGGAAGAATAAGCTTCCCAATACATTTAAAGCGATTAAAACAAAAACGGTGATGCCTAATGTCTTAATATTTTGTTGAGTAGATGATTTCATTACGCTTTAAAAGATTTTAATTGATAAACAGTAAACGACAGAAACAATGCGGTGATGCTTAAAAAATAAATCACATCACGAGTATCGATTACACCGCGGCTCATACTTTTAAAATGATCCTGCATTCCCAATACTGAAATAATAGCGGAAGATCCCGGAATCAGTGATGCGAGTCCTTCAAAACCAAAATAAAGAGTAAAACACAGAAAAACAGCTATGATAAAAGCAACAATCTGATTTTCGGACAGGGTAGAAGTAAAGATTCCGATTGCCGAATAAGCAGCAATTAAAAACAATAGTCCAAAATAAGAACCGATAGTACTTCCCATATCAATATTTCCTTCGGGAGCACCTAAACTTGAAATGACTTTCACATAAATAAGTGTCGGAACGATGGCCAAAACAATTAATAAAAAAGAGCCCAGAAATTTTCCGTTTACAATTTCCCAGATCGATAAAGGTTTGGTTAATAATAATTCCAGTGTCCCCTGTTTTTTTTCATCAGAAAAACTTCTCATGGTAACGGCCGGAATCAGAAAAATCAGAATCCATGGAGCCAGGGTGAAAAATGGCGTTAAATCAGCATAACCTGAATTTAAAATATTGTAGTCGCCCTCAAATACCCATAAAAATAGCCCGTTGCTGATTAAGAAAATGGCAATGACCAAATAACCTATAGGAGAGCCAAAAAAGGATTTTATTTCTCTTAAAATGATTGATTTCATGTATAACGTTTATTCGTTTATTTGTTTAATCGTTTAATTGTTTTTTTGTTTCAGGTTTCAAGTTTCAAGTTGCTTTCCTTTGCGAACTTTGTGTTTTGTTAAACCTTTTAAATGTGATCTTTGTGTTCTTTGTGGTTAAACGGTTCCAATTTTCAAATCCAGCATATAACATGAAACTTGAAACTTGAAACAAATTAATTTAAACTTACCAGCTTATCCACACTCCAGGCTTCGGGTTTGGCGTTGAAAAGTTTTTTGGTGAAACTCCAAACCGTATTAAAGAGTTCAGATTGTCTGTAATTTTCTAAATCTTCTTCAGTTTCCCAGTAGCTGTAAGTGAAAAATATGCATTTATTATTTTTATCCTGATACAACTCTAAAAAACGATTTCCATTCGCTTCTCGTATTTTATTTTTCACACTTTCGAAATTCTCCAGAAAATCAGGGATTTTCTCTTCATGAAAACTCATTTTTACTATTCGAACAAACATATTGCAATTTTATATTTCTGATTTTAGATTTTAGATTACTGCTATCTCAAATGCTAAAGGTGCGCAAAAATACCAAAATTGATTGTTCTTTTGATGAAAAAAAATAAATTCGAAATTTTACGTATTTTAAGTTTGAAATTCCAGATCTGAAATCCAAAAAAATATTATAAAAACTTAATCGTAATAACATCTCTGTAATTTAATCCTAAAAGGCTATTCGCTGAACCCACTTTAGACGGATTGCTTCTGAAAATGGCGATTTCAAGGAATCCGGCTTCGTTAAAAATAGCCAGTTTCTCTCCTTCGTAAGTTTTTATAGGGTATTTATCCGAACTAGCAATGGCAGAGTAATTGGGTAAAATGGTTTTGATACTTTTGGGTTTCATTACAATTTCATAAGCCCGACCTTTTGCAACTTCTGTAAACTGCCTTTTCGAAATATTGGTTACTACGTTACCGAAATGGTCAATGTAAATTACGTATCCTTTTATAGAGTTGTTGTCGCCGGCAACTACGGGCTGTAACTCTGTAATTTGCTTGATTTCTTTGATTTCTTTGCCAATAACATTAAGTAAGCCGCCTTTAGAAATGTGACAGGCCACCTTAATGAAAATATCCAAATCGCTAAATTCGCTGGGAAAGCGGTCGTGTATATTGATGGCAACAATTTTTTGCGGAACAATTTTCTGCGTAAGCATACTCAAAATACCATTATCAGCACAAATAAAGTAATGATCGTTCCATTGCATGGCAATATGCTGATTTTCTTTATTGCGTTCGATATCTACTCCAATTAAGTGAACGGTTCCTTTTGGGAAACTCAAATACGACGCGCCAATAACGTAACTTGCTTCGGCTGTGTTAAATGGGTCAATATCATGCGAAATGTCAACAAGTGTAACTTCCGGATATTCCGATAGTATTTTACCCTTTAGTGAACCAACAAAGTGGTCCTTTAAGCCGTAATCGGTAGTGAGGGTAATTATTGACATAATTTTGTTTATAACTATTGGTAGTATTTAAATCTAATTTTCATTAAATTTGAGAAATGCAAAGCTAGTAATAGTAATTGCAAAAATGAAGAAATGAAAAGACAAATTGCAATTATTGGCCAGAGTTTTCAGTCTCGGTCACACCAGCCGAAAACTCCCGCCGAAACTGCGACGAAAAAAAGACCCGACAACTACTGATTTATAAAAACTGATTTATTTTTAATTTAAAACTATCTCATTTGAACGAAAGAATTATTGAGCTCATAGACATCGCTCCAAAAGACTTTTGGGGTGCTCAGGATACGCATCTTGAAATCATTAAAAAGTATTACCCAAAGCTTAAAATAGTAGCGAGAGGGACCACTTTGAAGGCATTTGGCGAGAAAGAAGTTTTAGATGAATTCGAAAAAAGATTCCAGAGGCTTATGCTTCATTTTACCCGATACAATAACATTGATGATAATGTAATCGAACGGGTAATTATGAGCGATGGACAAGATGAAAAAAAAGCATACGATCATGACAAAATATTAGTTCATGGTGTTGGCGGTAAAATCATTAAAGCCATGACGCCTAACCAGCAGTTACTCGTAGATACCATCAAAAAAAATGATATGGTATTTGCTGTTGGACCTGCCGGAACCGGAAAAACGTACACGGGTGTTGCAATGGCGGTAAAAGCACTTAAAGACAAAGAAGTAAAAAGGATCATATTGACGCGACCGGCAGTAGAAGCAGGTGAAAACCTGGGATTTTTACCTGGCGATATGAAAGAAAAACTCGATCCTTATATGCAGCCTCTTTATGATGCGTTGCGCGACATGCTTCCCAACGAAAAACTCGAAGATTACATTTTGAAAGGAATTATTCAGATTGCACCATTAGCCTTTATGCGTGGGCGTACACTTGATAATGCTTTTGTAATTCTGGATGAGGCACAGAACACGACACATTCGCAAATGAAAATGTTCCTGACCCGTATGGGGAAAAATGCCAAATTTATGATTACAGGTGATCCCGGACAGGTCGATTTGCCGCGCAGAACTATTTCCGGTCTGAAGGAAGCGCTTTTGGTACTGAAAGACATTGAAGGTATCGGAATTATTTATCTCGATGATAAAGATATCGTACGTCACCGATTAGTCAAAAAAGTAATTGACGCTTACAAGCAGATCGAAAATCACGACTAAGTTTAATTATAGTGAAATGTTAAATGTAAATCGTAAAATGTGTTTTAACATTTATTAATATTCGTTTTATACCTAGTAATCTTTAATAAGAGAGGTGTAAAACGAATATTTTTTTAATTTAAGGTATGCAGATTTTAAATTAAATAGGGAATGAAAGAAGTTGATAATTTTTACGAAAAACTTGAAGAACCCGGGAAAGGAGTCTTTTTGGCCTTAAAAGAGATTATCTTAAGACAGGACAAAGAGGTTACTCATGTTTTAAAATACGGGATGCCTTTCTTCTGTTATAAAGGGAAAATGTTCTGTTATTTATGGACGCATAAAAAATACAAAAAGCCATATATCGGAATTGTAGAAGGAAAACACTTTGATGAGCCTTTTTTACTTCAGGAAGCCCGATCCAGAATGAAAATTATGCTTTTTGATCCTGAAGAAGATTTACCTGTAGAAAGAATTGAACAAATTATAGGACAAGCTCTCCATTTATACAAAAACGGAATTATTAAAGTTTGAATATTTAAAATGGAATAGTTAACGTAATAGTTAAATATATAATAAACTTGCTGTTTTTGAAGCTTTCGAAGTCCGTAATTTTTGCTCTTCTGCAAGCAAAGCCGTAATTTTGTCATTCATAAATACTTGAATTTTAATATGACGAAGCTTAAAAATATAAAAGTTGTAGTAACCGATTTAGACGGAACCTTACTCAACCCTCAACACAGAATATCAGATTATACCAAATCCATTTTTCAGGAACTTCACCATCAAAATTATCTTATTATCGTAGCAACAGGCCGTCATCATTTAGATGCGATGGCTATTATTGAAACACTTGAAATTCCCGTTTATCTGGTGAGTTCAAACGGAGCAAGGATTCATTCTCCTGAAAGAGAAGAACTTTTTGCGTTCGATTTAAAAAGTGATGTAGTAAAAGCGGCTTTAGATGTCGAGATTGATCCTGAAATTACAGTAGTTTTGTTCAAAGAAAACGTTTGGCAGACGAATAGAATTAATGAGCGATTAAATGCTTTTCAGGCCGAATTAAAATACCGCCCTGAATTGGTAGATTATAAAACGCTGGAAGATTTTGCAGCCATTAAAATTTTCTTCTCGCATGAGAATCATGAAAAACTGGTAGCCCTAAAAGAGACGATTTTGGCAAATTCATCCAGTGATTTACACCATGCATTTAGCTTGCCAACCTGTTTGGAATTCATGGACAAATCGGTTGATAAAGCTGTATCAATTCAGCGTGTTTTAGAAAAAGAAGGCTTTTCTTTAGAAGAGGCAGTCTCTTTTGGTGATGGTTTTAACGATGTACAAATGTTATCTGCAACCGGAAAAGGTTTAATTATGGGTAATGCTCCGGTCTTACTAAAAGAAACTTTGCCTGATCTGGAGGTAATTAAAACCAATGCAGAGGACGGTGTTGCCAATTACATTGCTTCTAAGATTTTGAATAAAGAATTCGTAATGGATTAAAAATAAGAATTTGCTGTATTGCTTTTAAGTTTTAAACAGTTTTACAATCAAAGAATCTGAAAGTCTTCAAAATATGTTTTTGAAGGCTTTTTTTTATCTCTTTGAACGATTGGCTGCTTGAAGTTGTAAAAACATTTTTTTAGTAAGTTTCAAAGTGTATTTTTGTTTTATCAAAAAACTATACCATGACAAAAAACATCTTTATTCTTGCCTTTTTTATGCTATCCATTTCAGGCAATAGCCAAACTCTGAAATTAGAAGAAATAATGAAAGGGGAAGGTTTTACTGGAAATCAACCGACTTACGGACGCTGGTCTTTAGACGGTAAAAAAGTATATTTCGAATGGAATCCAACCAATGATTTGGGTGCAAATACCTATTCCTGGCAAAAAGGAGCGGCAAAGCCAACTTTGGTAGAGCCAAAAGAAGCTGCCTTTTCTAAGCTGGATTTTAAAAGAAAACCAACTTCAGACGTAGTGTATTACAGCGACAAAGGAGGTTTGTACTCGTATTCCATCAGTACAAAAACAGTTAAGAAAATTATTCAGCAAAGCACTCCGGTATCCAATGTTGAACTTGGGGCGACTTCAGGGATTGTTTTCTTTGAACAGAATGATAACATTTTCAAGTACAATGCAAAAGAAGGAACCGTTTTACAGTTAACAAACTTTAAAAAAGGAGTAAAAAAGGAGAAAACGCCTGATAAAGAGTCTTTTTTAAAGACACAGCAAAAAGAACTGTTTCAGTTTGTGAGAGATGCTGCGGCTAAAAAACAATGGAATCTTGCCAAAAGCAAAGCCGTTAAATCTGATTTTGCAAAAGAATATTTTTATGGAAAAGACAACTTTTACAATTTAAAAGCAGATCCAAACGGAAATTTTGCCACTTTTAGTTTGGCTGAAGAATCAGACAATAAAAAAGAAAAGATGGAGGTTTTTATAACAGATGACGGTTATAACCAAACTCCTGATACAAAACAAAAAGTGTCGATAGCCAATCTGGTAAAGACTAAATTGGGAATTTATTCTGTGGCCAAAGACACGGTTTATTACGTTAATTTTTCGACTTTAAGCCATATTCAGGACAATCCGAAGTATTATGAAACGTACGATAACTTAAAAAATAAAGCTAAGGAAGATCGTTTCATTACAGCTCAGGCTCCTGTGTATAACGAGAATGGTTCTGCAGCAATTGTAGAGATCAGAAGTCAGGACAACAAAGACAGATGGCTGGTGAATCTGAATCTTGAGAACGGGACATTTAAAGAAATCGAACATCAGCATGACGATGCGTGGATCGCGGGTCCTGGAATTCCATCCTATTCATTTGATTCCGGAGTTTTAGGTTTTTTAGCAGACAATGAAACTATTTATTTCCAATCTGAGGCGACTGGTTATTCACATTTGTACACATACAACCTAAAATCAGGGAAAAAGACTCAATTGACTACAGGAAATTGGGAAGTTCGTGATGTAGCCTTGTCTAACGATAAAAAAACATTTTATTTAACAACCAATACAACGCATCCTGGGAATAGAAATTTCTATAAACTGCCTGCAGCAGGTGGTGCTTTAGAACCTGTTTTAACCAAAGACGGAGCGCATGAAGTAGTAGTTTCTCCGGACGAGAAATCACTTTTAGTACGTTATTCGTATAAAAATATTCCTTGGGATTTTTATATTGCTGACAATAAAAAGAATGCGAGTTTACAGCAAATATCATCTTCAGTTTCTGCAAGTTTTAAAGAATACAAGTGGAGAGAACCGGAAGTAATCACTTTCAAAGCTCAGGATGGAACTCCTGTAAACGCCAGATTATACACTCCAAAAACGGAAAATGCCAACAAAGCGGCAATCATTTTTGTTCACGGAGCAGGTTATTTACAAAATGCGCACAATTACTGGAGTAATTATCACAGAGAATATATGTTCCATAATTTATTGACTGATTTAGGGTATACTGTTTTGGACATAGATTATAGAGGAAGTGATGGTTACGGTCGTGATTTCAGAACCGGAATTTACCGTTTTATGGGAGGAAAAGATTTGTCTGATCATTTAGATGGAAAAAAATATTTGGTTGAAAAATACGGTATTGACGCCAACAGAGTGGGTATTTATGGAGGATCTTACGGTGGTTTTATTACTTTAATGGGAATGCTGACTGCTCCGGGTGAATTTGCCTCGGGAGCTGCCTTACGTTCTGTTACGGATTGGGCACATTACAATCACGGATATACCGGAAACATTTTAAATTTTCCTGAAACAGATCCGGAAGCCTTCAAAAAAAGTTCACCTATTTATTATGCCGATAATCTAAAAGGAAATTTAGTGATGTTACACGGAATGGTAGACGATAATGTTGAATACAAAGACATTGTTCGTTTGTCTCAACGTTTTATAGAACTTCAGAAAAAGAATTGGAGTCTGGCATCATTTCCTGTGGAGGCTCACGGATTTAAAGAGACTTATTCCTGGATTGACGAATACAGCAGGATTTTAAACTTGTTTAATGCTACTTTATTGAAAAAATAAAATATACGCTAGCAGCTGTAAAGTCCCCATTTATGTATCATGAAAGGGGACTTTGCATTTTAAAGCAGAATTGAAACGAATTATAGGATTAAAAGAGAATAGTAACTTCTAATAAAGATAAAGTGATTGATAAAGTAGAAATTAGTGATTACAAAGCTTTGATGTATGTTTGGGAATCTTCAGTGAAAGCTACACATGATTTTTTAAAGAATGAAGATTTTGAATTTTATAAAACAATAATCCCTGGTTTTTTTGACCATGTAACACTACATTGTATAAAGAATAGTACAAAGGAGATTGTTGGATTTATGGGCACGAATGATGAAAATCTGGAAATGCTGTTTGTTTCGGCAAATGAAATAGGAAAAGGTATTGGAAAAGAACTTTTACTGTATGCCATTCAAAATTTAAATGTAACAAAAGTTGATGTTAATAAAGATAATATACAAGCTTTGGAATTCTATCAGCATTTTGGTTTTGAAGTAAAATCGATGTCTGATGTGGACGGTTGCGGAAAACCATATCCGATTTTACATATGGAATTAACAAATGCGGAAAGGAATAACAGTAGCAGTTTACAAACCGGTAACTGCGACTGAGACCGTGACTAAAAAAAAGAATCTGAATAGGTTCTTTTTTTCTTTTAATTAGTTTTAAATTTGCATTCATAAAAAACAACACAACACTAGACAATGAGCAATACAATCACAACTACAAACTTCAGTTTCCCAAATCAGAAATCGGTTTATCGCGGAAAAGTAAGAGAGGTTTACAACATCAATGACGATCTTTTAGTAATGGTAGCAACCGACAGACTTTCGGCTTTTGATGTGGTTTTGCCAAAGGGAATTCCGTATAAAGGACAAATTTTGAATCAGATTGCTACAAAGTTCATGGAGTTAACTCAGGATATTGTACCAAACTGGCTGATTGCAACTCCGGATCCAAATGTAGCTGTGGGACATTTATGTGAGCCTTTTAAAGTAGAAATGGTGATTCGCGGTTATGTTTCAGGACACGCTGCACGTGAATATGCAGCCGGTAAAAGACAAATTTGCGGAGTTACAATGGCTGAAGGGTTAAAAGAGAACGATAAATTTCCGGAGCCTATTATTACGCCTACTACAAAAGCAGATAACGGTTCTCATGATGAAGATATTTCACGCGAAGACATTTTGGCAAAAGGAATTGTTTCTGAAGAAGATTATCTTGTTTTAGAAAAATACACCCGTGCTTTGTTTCAAAGAGGGACTGAAATTGCGGCAAGCCGTGGTTTAATTTTGGTAGATACTAAATATGAGTTTGGGAAAACAAAAGATGGTGTAATCGTTTTAATTGACGAAATTCATACACCGGATTCTTCCCGTTACTTTTATGCGGATGGATATCAGGAAAGACAGGAAAAAGGAGAGGAGCAAAAACAATTGTCTAAAGAGTTTGTACGCCGCTGGTTGATCGAAAACGGTTTTCAGGGGCAGGAAGGACAGCAAATTCCGGATATGAGTGACGAATATATTCAATCTGTTTCTGAAAGATACATCGAATTGTATGAAAATATTCTGGGAGAAAAGTTCGTAAAAGCAGATATTGATAATATTGATCAACGTATCAATAAAAATGTATTAGAGTACCTTTCAGGAAAATAATAATTTTTATACCTACCATATTACTAAACCCGACAGATTTTAAAAATCTGTCGGGTTTGTTATATAAAAAAGATTCTATAAATTTTATTCTTCCATTCTGGCTTTTAAATTTTCCAGACCTTTCTGCAGGTCATTGCCAATCATTTGGTCCATTTTCATCATTGGCAGCATAATATTCATTGGATAAGGAATAACACCGCTGATTCCCCATTTTACTTTAGTTTGATTTCCCGGTGCAGTCTCCGTTGACATAAAACCTACAGCTGTATCGTCCATTGGTTTTTTGAAACGTAAAGCAAAGTCAATGCGTTTTCCTTCTGTAATTTTTGTGATTTCCTGTTCTCCTTCACCAACTTCTTTTACTGTGCTTTCCCAGGCAGATACTGATCCAACATCTCCATCGGTTCCTGTATAAGTAGATTTCATTTTGGGATCGAGATTGGCCCAAACACTAAATTCATTTTGATTTTTTAAAGATCTGACATATTTGAAGACGCTGTCAACAGGTTTGTTAATGGTGATTTCTCTTTCTATGGCATAAGTTTTAGGCATAAAATTAGCTGCAATCAGTACGATAGCAACGATCAGGATTAAAACAATTAGAATTCTTTTTAAGATCTTCATAGTTTGTGGTTTTAGGTTGTTAGTTTTTTCTTTTCTGTAATTAAAAGTGTAACACCTTTGTTTGCAGAGTTTTTTGTTTCGTAAAGTTAAAAAAGTTACGGTTCGTATTTAATGCCATGAAAAAAAATAATAAGATTTTTTATATTTTTTTACTGTAAACTGTAACAAATCGAATCTTCAGGCGTCTATTAAGAAAGCTGACAATTAACATTCAAATTACTTTTTACAGCTTATATTAATTGAATGTTAAGAATTAGTTAAAACATGGTACTTTGTTATACATAATACATGAAAATAAATTACCTTTACAAAGAATTTAAAAATCATCATCAATCAATCAATCAATTAAAAAATCAATCATTATGAAAAATTCAATCGTTTATTTAGGAGTAGCTTTAGTAGCATTTGCAAATGTTTCAATGGCATCAAATCACACAACAGTTGTGAAACCACAATTAGAGATCGTAAATAGTTTTTCAACACCATTAAATGTGGCAGTTAGTAAAGGAGATTTAGATTTCGTTAAAAAATTATTAGAATATGGAGCTGACGTAAACGAGATGTCAGAAGGTTTATCACCTTTAATGATCGCTGCACGTTATAACAAAGTGGATATTTTGAAAGTATTATTAGCAAAAGGAGCTGATGCTTCTGCTAGAAATGAGAAAGGTTTTACCGCTTTGAAATATGCAGAATTATCGAATGCGACAGATGCAATAGCCATTTTAAAAGGTTTAAAATAACAGTTTAGAAGTTTAAATCTAGTTTTGAGTTAGTATATGAAACGACCTTCCTTGAGCAGAAGGTCGTTTTTCATTTTATAGGGGTGATGTCTTGTTTTTATTATTATTCCACAAAGCCACACAAAGCGCACACAGAGTATCGCAGAGATTTAAAATGATCTTAATGAAAGGAGGAGCATTTCTTTTCCTGAAATGATATAAAAAAAGCACCATTAAAAATAATGATGCTTTTTTACGAAAAAAACTTAATCAAATTAATTTAACCAATTAATCTATCTTCAATATTTTTATTCAATTGGAACATGTTTTTTGCGGTTGAATACCCAGAAGATTATAGGAAATACCAAAAGGGTTAGAATCGTTGCTGTAATTAAACCTCCAATGATTACAATGGCCAACGGTTTTTGTGATTCAGAACCAATTCCGGTAGAAATGGCGGCTGGCATTAAACCTATCGAAGCCATCAACGCGGTCATCACAACAGCTCTTGTACGGGCTTTTACTCCCATAAAAATAGATTCTTCGAGTGAGAATTTCGCTTTTAAATTATGATGGAATTCAGAGATCAGAATTACACCGTTTTGAATACAAATTCCCAGTAATGCGATAAAACCAACACCAGCAGAGATTCCAAAATTCATTCGGGTAAGATGCAGGGCAATGATTCCGCCAATAATGGCGAACGGAACATTAGCCAGAACCAAAAGCGAATCTTTAATATTTCCAAACAGAATGAATAAGAGCACAAATATCCCAATTAAACTGATCGGTACCACTTGCGCCAATCGGGCACTGGCACGAACCTGATTTTCAAATTCTCCTGTCCAGCCAACAGTATAGCCTGTTGGAAGTTTCAATTTAGCTACTTTTGCCTGTGCTTCGGCAATGGTACTTCCCAGATCTCGATCACGAACTGAGAATTTTACCCCAATAAAACGCTTGGTATTATCTCGATAAATAAAAGCAGGACCTGTGATAGTCTTTAAATCGGATATTTCTTTTAATGGAATCTTAATTCCGCTAATCGTTGGAACCTTAAGCTCGGCGATATCATTCTCGTCTTTACGATACTCTTTTGAAAAACGTACTCTTACATCAAATTTTTTATCGTCTTCATATTTTTGAGTAGCTGTTTTTCCTCCAAATGCTAATTCTAAAACGGCCTGTGCATCACTCAGCGTTACACCGTAAGCAGCCATTTTATCTCGGTCCAGAACAACACTAATTTCAGGTTGCCCAACATTTCGAAGGATTCCGGCATCTTTAATACCCGGGATGTTTTTAATCTGTGCCAAGACTTCATTTGATAGTTCATCCAATTTGTCAAGATCATCTCCATAAATTTTTACGGCATTCGAGGCTTTAAAACCGGCAACAGATTCGGCTACGTTATCAATTACGGGCTGTGAGTAGTTATACGTAATTCCCTGATGAACTTTTAATTTATCGTCCATTTCGTTAATTAGTTCGTCCATTGTTATTTTTCGCGTCCATTCTGATTTTGGCTTTAAATCCACCTGAAGCTGTATAAAGCCGAAACCATTCGGATCTGTTCCGTCGTTACTTCTTCCGGTTTGCGACAAAACATTTTTAACTTCGGGAAAACTTTCCAAATCTTTTCGAATCATCGCTGCTGTTTTAACACTCTCAGGCAATGATGTACTCATCGGTAATTCAGCTGTTACCCATAAGGCACCTTCATTTAACTGAGGCAAAAATTCGGTTCCTAAAAAGGTAGCCGAGAAGAAAACCGTTACTAAAAGCGCTATAGATCCTACAAGTGCTTTTACCTTGTGTTTGAAAGTCCAAGCAAAACCTTTACTTACTATTCGATCCCAGAAATTAACAAACGGATTGTTTTTTTCCTTCACATTCTTATTCAATAAAATATGTGATAAAACAGGTACCAATGTTAGCGTAAATAGTAAGGCCCCCATTAAAGCAAAACCAAGGGTATACGCCAAAGGTGAAAACATTTTTCCTTCTACTTTCTGGAAAGAGAATATAGGAAGCAGGGCTGTGATAATAATTAACTTAGAAAAGAATATGGCTTTACCCATTTCTGCTCCGGTTTTTTTAATCAGACTTCCTTTTGCTATTTTATTGTAGGCGGTCATTCCCAGTTGATGTGCCCGATGATCTAAGACTACAAATAATCCTTCGACCATTACTACAGCACCATCAATAATAATTCCGAAATCGACCGCACCTAAACTCAATAGGTTAGCGCTCATTCCCATCATTTTAAGACATAAGAAGGCAAATAATAAGGAAAGCGGAATAACAATCGAAACGGTGAAAGTGGTCCTCCAGTCGGCCATGAAAAGGAATACTACGCAGGTAACGAGAATGATTCCTTCAAATAAGTTGTGCATAACGGTTTCCGTCGTGAAGTTCATTAAATTATCACGATCGTAAAAGGTTACTAGTTTAATGTCTTTTGGAAGCACATTATCGTTCAGATCTTGTATTTTGGCCTTAATTAAAGCTAAAGTTTCCTGTGGATTTTCGCCTTTTCGCATTACGATGATACCTTCAACAACATCATCGTTCTTCGCTAAACCGGTTTGTCCGACTCTTGGCATTGCACTTTCATAAACAGTGGCTAAATTCTTGACTAAAATTGGATTTCCTTTAGCATCGTCAACAATAATATTTTCAAGATCCTGGATCGATTTTAAAAGACCAACTCCACGAACAACAAAGGCCTGACCATTTTTTTCGATGATGTCACCACCAACATTCAGGTTTCCTCCATTTACAGCATTATAAACCTGAAGTGGTGTAATGTTGTATTTGGCTAATTTTATCGGATCAACTCCAACTTCATAGGTTTTAGTTTGCCCTCCAAAAACGTTTAGATCGGCAACACCGGGAACAGAACGAAGTTGTTTGTCTATTACCCAGTTTTGATAGGTTAACAATTCTCTACTGTCTCTACTGTCACTTTTTACAATATATCTGAAAATCTCACCCGTTGGTCCATAAGGCGGCTGAACATCCGGTTCTACATCGTCGGGAAGAGATACATTTTTTAGTAAGTTATTGACCTGAAGACGTGCAAAAGTATCATCGACTCCATCGTCAAAAATAATTTTGATCACTGACAGACCAAACATTGTAATACTGCGAACGCTGGTTTTCTTTTGCACCGAGTTCATTGAGATCTCGATAGGTGAGGTTACAAAACGTTCGACTTCCTCGGCACTTTTCCCATTCCATTGAGTAATGATAATAATTTGGGTATTGGTTACGTCCGGAAAAGCATCGATTGGCATATTCTTGAAAGAAATGAATCCTGCTACGGCCAATAATCCCACCCAGAAGAAGGTAAAGGCCTTATTTTTAAGGGAGAAAGCTATAATGTTTCTTATGAATTTGTTCATTTTAAAAAGTATTTTTAAGGATGAATTTTTATTTATGATGCTTTTTTCTGAAGCATTTTATATGATATATTTCCGCTTAGAATTCTGTATGAAACCGCAAGGCAAAAAATTGTACCGGACCTCTGTCTTTATTATAGGCAGGATTGACGGCAAACTGATAATCCGGGGAAAGCGTAATATGAGTATTGGGTACTAAGAACGAATAGAAAACTTCTGCAATTTGTTCTATACCGTAGTTTAAAGTACCGTCACCAATCATGAAACCATCTCCGCCAAGTTTTTGATATTGTTTATGCGAATTGGATAATCCGTTAGCCACTATGGCAATACCGGCAAAATCCTTATCTCGGTTCCACATCTTTCCGTTCAAATGCATTCCTAACTGTGCAGATTGGTCAATTTCGGTAAAGGCCCAGGTTTCATTTTTACCGTCATTATAGCTCATTCGGGCAAACAATCCCCAAGTATCTCCGTGCGTATAATCCATGTTTAAACCAATGCCATATTTGGTGCGCCCATCTTGTCTGGTACTTTTTATGTCAGGCATTGTTATAAAATTTGAATTGGCTTCGTGGTAATTCCCCATTCCGGCAACATTTCGAAAACCCAATAGTTTTAAGGTTGCCGTATCATTATTTTCAAAGACGAGCTGTTTTTCAATTTCAACGTTTATTGCGTTGGAATTTTTAAAACTGAATTCAACATTCGGTCCGTTGGCATAAGTAGGTAAAGCACTTATAGAAGCTCTTACCTGCCAGGAATCAAACTGATAATTAGCATACAATCCATCTGTATATCCTCGAGTATTTGCGGCATAATCCCAAGCTCCATGTGTCATTAATGCCCAATTTAAGAACTGTGTTCTGGGATCGTGTGAATAGGAGTTATTGTCAAAATAGTCAGCTAGCCCAAATTTTCCGAAAACCAGTTGTAATGATTGGTTGTTTTTAAACTGGAACTTTTGTTCTAAAAGCATTCTTGCTACATAAACAACGGGTTTGGTATCTCCAATTCTAAAGGTTTCCCCGTTAGGAAAGCCTCCCAATCCTCTTGCCTGAGACAAACCTTGACCTCCTGACATTTCAGGGTTAAAGGTCAAGGTAGCTCCTTTCCATAGCGGAACATCAAGGTATAAGGTTGATGTTAAGGATAAAGCGCCTTCTTCTTTAGGAGACATACTATTGGTACCTGAATAATTAGCATGAAAAGCCGGATGGTATTGGTATATAGATGTCATTTGAAAACCCAGACTATATTTTCGAATCGAATCTGTTTCCTGTGAAAAAGATAGTGTTGAAATAAATAGTGTGGCAAAACTCAATATTTTTACAGATTTCTCCATGTATTTATTCGTTTAGAGCGCGATAAATAAATAACTGATTGTTGGTAATTACTTTTTCGTTGTCTTTTAAGCCTTTTGAAATGTAGGTTACATCACCAACGACTCTGTATACGTCTACTTGTCTGGTCTCAATGTTGTTGCGGTCTTTGAAAATCATGACAAAGTTTTTACTCTTATCAAAAACAATTGCTTTACTGGGTACGGCTATCATAGAATCACCTTCATTGTAAGATAGTTTGATATTGGCATTCATATCAGGTTTTAACATGTACCCGGGATTCTCCAATTTTATACGTGCCTGCATGGCTTTAGTTTCGGGATCAATTACATTAAAGATTTTATCTACTTTTCCTTTGAAAACTTTATCAGGATAACTTAGCGTGGTAACATCAGCATCGATACCCAGTTTTACTTTATTGATATCAATTTCGTTGATGTTGGCTAACGCCCAAACTTCACTGATTTCGGCAATATCAAAGATGTTTTCGGAGCGGTCATTTCGCAATAACATGTCCTGATTAATGCTTTTTTGAATGATAAAGCCACTAATTGGGGCCGTTACTTCGTAAATAGACCCCGCTTTGATATTGTAAATTTTATAGGTTTCCTGAACTTTACTCAATTGCGATTGCGCTTTATTTACTTCTGATTTCGCCTGAAGTACATCACTTTCAGAGTTTAATTTTCCGTCAAATAATTCCTGAGCTACTTTCAGATGATTTTTGGCAACCAACAAATCATTTTTGGCATCAATGGATTGTTTTTCAAAATCAGCAATATCAGTACTTTTTATAGTGGCCAAAACCTGACCTTTACGGACATAATCTCCTAGTTCTACATTTACTTTGATTACGTTTCCGCCAACGAGAGGATAAACATCAATCATTTTGTTATTATCAGCCGTAATTTTTCCGTAAAAGCTCAATACATTTTTTACCGGTTGTGTTTTTGCTTCTGCTGTGGTAGTCGTTTTTAGCATCGATTCGCTTAAAGCAAAAGAAGTATTAGTGCTTGGGTTTTCAACTTCTTTTTTGCAGCTTAGGACTGATAAACTTACGAGAACAATTCCTATTAGTAGTTTATATTTCATTTTATTTAATTTTAGAATAAGTCTTTGTTGATGGTACTATTTAGTTCTTCACCCGAAAGGATAACTTTTTTCTTGAGTTCATTTACCTGAACAGAAGCCTGATTGTAACTTTCCATAAAATCGGTAAATTCTAATAAACTGATATTTCGTTTCTGGAAATTGGTTAAGATTCCTTTATAAACCGCTTCGAAATCTGAATTAACAGTAGGTTTTATGATCACATAGTTTTTACGGGATTCTTCCCATTTGTTCCATGCAGTTGTAATTTCGGTTTGCAGTTGAAGGTCAAAATTTTGCTTTTCAATTTTTGATTGCTCGAGAATTGTTTTTGCGTACTTAATATTTCCTTTGTTTTTGTTCCAAAGAGGTAGCGGAATTCCTAGTGTCAGATTGGCTTCTCTGTTAAAGGCACCACTGCGCTGATCGTAAGTGGCACCAACGGTGATATCAGGAACAGAAAGGGCTTTTTGCCATTTTACATTGATTTCATTGGCTTCGATATCTTTTTGTTTGGCTAAATAGTCCGGGCGATTTGCGATGGCTTCATCTTGAAATGTTTTAAGATCAAAAGGGATGGTTTTGGTATACTTATTAAATTCTTCCTTAGTAACTTCCGGAACAACATTTTCGGTAGAGTTTAGTAATAGTTTTAAGTTGCCCTGTTCTTCGATATTTTCATTGACAACCTCCATACGCTCATTTTTGAAGTTTAAGTAAAGCGATTGCAGGCGAACAAGATCTCGTAAAGGAATATTACCTTTTTCGACCTGTATAGAGTAGGAGCTTATCAAATCTTCGATATGCGCTAGCTGGTTGTCAGTAGTTTCGAGACTTTTTTTGTTGTAGTACACAGTGTAAAAGCTCTTTCTCAACTGAAGTTTTAAAGTTCGCAGTAAATCATTGAACTGTAACTCGGCCAATTGTTCATTGGTTTGCGCCAGTTTTATTTCATTGCGCTTTTTTCCGCCTAAATAAATTAATTGCTCGATGCCAAATGCTTTTTGCCCTTGTTTGCCAATATCAAAATATTGATTTCTTTCGGGGTTGTAAGCATTGAGTTGCGCCGTTAGTGATGGATTATCCCAAATTCGGGCCTGAATGGTTAATGCTTTTGACGCATCAATATTATATTGTGATGCCAACAAAAAGAGGTTGTTTTTAAGGAATTGGCTTTCACAGTCCTGAAGGCTGACCGTTTTTTGAGCCAAAACTACCGGACCGATAAGTACAAGTAGGAATGCACAGAGTTTTCTCATTGTATCAAATTTAATTTATACAAATATGCTATCACGGGACTTTAAGAGACCTTAAAATCTACCTTAAAAATAACTTAAAATAAATTACAAATGAAAAAATAACTGAAATAAATTCGTGTTAATATCTGGAACACTGTAGATTATAGATGCATTGTGAAGTGTGAGAATGCGATGAACAATCCTTAATCCAAGACCAAAGCCAGTAGTGCCTTTCGAGTTTTTACCACGCATAAAAGGCTGAAAAAGATTTTTTTGTTCTTCTTCGTTTAAGGTTTGTCCTGTGTTTGAAATGGAGATGACTAAGTGATCATCCTGCGTACTTATAATTACTTTGGCTTGTTTATTATCTGAATAAACACAGGCATTTTTCAGGATATTGCTTATGGCAATTTCCAATAAGTTCTTATTACCATTTATTTCTAAAGCAGTGTCCAGATTGTTGCTTTCTTCTATTTCAAATAAAATTAGGAACTCCGGATAACTTTTGTTTAGATTTTCAATAGCCGAGAACAAAATTTCATCCATACGATGAACTTCTTTGTTTTCGTTTTTCTTATTGTCAATTTTAGAAAGGACTAATAGCGAGTTAATTAATTCAGTCAATTGATTGATGTCTGACAATATCGTTTTTAGAAAGTTTTTTCCTTTGTCAGATGTTGCTGGATCTGCAATTGTATTTTCAATCTGTGAGGTAATTCTGGATAGGGGAGTTCTCAACTCATGTGAGGCATTGGCCGTAAATTCTTTTTGTTTTTGATAGGAAACTTCAATTCGATCCATCATGAAATTAAATTCATTGGCGATCAGATCAATTTCATTTTTGTTGTTTTTTGAAGCAACACGAGTATCGAGATTATTCTCGTTGATATTCTTTATTTTTTGGTGAAAAACATTCAACGGGCTCATGGCTTTTTTAACCATAAAAGAGGTTAGAACCCAACAGATACAGGTAAAAAAGATATAGGAAATAATAAGTGTATACCTCAGGAAAAGTAATTTTCGTTTACCATAATCGTCGGTGGCAGATATCAGAGCATAAAAATCCCTGTCTTTTGTATCATAAAAAACACCATATACTTCGTAATCACCCTGCTGTTTAAAGAATGTTTTATGTTTTCTAAGGTATTTCAGATCTTCAATTGACCAATTAATCTTGGCATCGTCAATACTACTGTAGATGAGTTTGAAGTTAGAATCAAAGACCAGTGTTTTCTCATCATACAGTTGGTTAATAGAGTTTTGATCAATAACTTTTAAAAGCTGATCGTCGACTTCTTTAACGTTAACGAGAAGTTTAATGTTTGAAAGAGCTTTAATTTCCAATCGATCACGAAATTCCTCTTTTCTAAAATTAGAGTATAAAACAAATATCAATGTAGAAGCCAATCCGAAAAGGATTGTAAATAATAAACTTACTAAAAGTGATATTCGGTTTTTTAAAGTCATTCCTGATCGCTTAAATAATATCCGTAACCCACTTTGGTACGAATAAGTTTAACAGTATGGTCCTTGTCGATTTTCTTTCTTAAAAAATTAATATAAACTTCAATAGTATTCTGATTGGTTTCGATGTGATAATCCCAAAGTTTTTCAGCAATAAATTGTTTCGATAAGACTTTACCTTTGGCATGGGCCAGGATTAAAATGAGTTTGAATTCTTTAGGAGTAAGTTTGATTTCTTCGTTTGATCGAAATACTTTCATATCGCTTTCCAGGATTTCCAGATCTGCAATCGTTATTTTAGTTTCTACCTGTTGTGGAATTTCTTTTCGACGTAGTAGAGAAGTGCTTCTGGCATACAGTTCCTTAAAATGAAAGGGTTTAACCAGATAATCGTCGGCTCCATTATCAAAAGAAGCCAGTTTATCCTCAATTTCACTAAAAGCAGTGAGCATAATAATCGGAGTTTTTTTATCGACTTCCCGAATACCTTTACACACTTCAATTCCATTACTTCCGGGAACATTAATATCCAGAATAATTAAATCATATTCATAGGGAAAATACTTCTTCAGCAGTAATGAACCATCATAATAAGAAAAACACTCGAATCCATTTGAAGTAAAGAATGCAGAGATTTCTTTCGATAAGGTAAAATCGTCTTCGAGCAGGAGTATTTTCATAGTGTTCTGTTTGCGTTATGAGATGTGAGATGTGAGTTGTGGGCAATGTGTTAAGGGGGATTAGTCCATTTCTTTTTACATTTTACAACTCACATCTTACTTTATTTTTTTTATTAACCAAGGAACTAGGTACTTAGAGCTAATTATTAAGAACTAATCACCACTTAGTTAAAATAAGAAAAAGTTTCGTTGTTCTCAATTTTCAGTAAGGATTCATAAATCAATTGAATCACATTTTCAACGTCCTCTCTTTGTACCATTTCTACGGTAGTATGCATATAACGCAGAGGCAAGGAAATTAATGCCGAAGCTACACCACCATTACTGTAAGCAAAAGCATCAGTATCTGTTCCGGTAGCGCGCGATGTTGCATGACGCTGAAACGGAATTTTTTTCTCTTCGGCAGTATCTACAATAAGATCACGCAGTTTATTTTGTACAGCCGGGGCATAAGCAATAACCGGTCCTTTCCCCATTTTTAGATCTCCTTCTACTTTTTTATCAATCATAGGAGTGGTAGTATCATGACAAACATCAGTTACAATAGCCACATTAGGTTTAATAGTCTGAGCAATCATTTCAGCTCCGCGTAGACCAATCTCTTCCTGAACAGAATTTACGATGTACAAACCAAACGGTAGTGTTTTATTATTTTCTTTTAATAAACGAGCTACTTCGGCAATCATAAAGCCACCCATTCTGTTGTCGATCGCGCGGCATACAAATTTATTTTCGTTCAAAATCATAAATTCATCCGGATAGGTAATCACACATCCTACGTGAACACCCAATGCCTCAACCTGCTCTTTGGTTTCACAACCTAAATCGATAAAGATATTACTGATTTTTGGTGTTTCTTCCTTATCGCGTAAACGGGTATGAATGGCTGGCCATCCGAAAACACCTTTTACAATTCCTTTTTTAGTATGAATGTGCACTCTTTTTGAAGGTGCAATCAGATGATCGGAACCACCATTTCTGATTACGTATAATAAACCGTCATCGGTGATATAATTAACATACCATGAAATTTCATCGGCATGACCTTCAATAACTACCTTGAATGGAGCATCGGGATTAATAACTCCCACAGCCGTTCCGTAAGTATCCGTAATAAAAGTGTCTACGTAAGGTTTTAGATAATTCATCCAAAGTTTTTGCCCTTCGCTTTCGTAGCCCGTAGGGGAGGCATTATTGAGATAGCTTTCCAGGAAAGCAATTGAGGTATCATTTAAGATTGATTTTGTGCTCATAAAAATATTTTTTTGCTAATTTATAAATTTGGTATCAGAGTTGTATATAAATATATAATTTTACATTTAAATTATGACTCGATGAGATTTACTGCCCCTATTTTATTTTTTATATTGATTTCGTTAACAAGTCAGGCTCAGGTGAAACCGAAAGAGAATGAGCAAATGGGTTACATATTAACGGAACAGGATTCTATTTTGAATGACACGATTGAACTGCCCGAAATTATTATTTCGAAAGAAAAGCTAGATCCCGAAGCACAAAAACAATTTGCGATTCTTCAAAACCGTGTTTACAAAGTATACCCGTATGCAAGACTTGCAGCTGATCGATTAACAGCGTTGAATAACGGAATGGCGCGCTTGAAAACCAACCGAGAAAAGAAAAAATACTTTAAGATTGTAGAAGATTATCTCAATAACGAATTTGAAGCTAGACTTAAAAAACTTTCCCGTAAACAAGGACAGATTTTAGTCAAGCTTGTTCACAGGCAGACTGGAATAACGACCTACGAATTAATCAAAACCTTAAAAAGTGGTTTTAAAGCTTTTGTGTCCAATACAACGGCAAGTCTATTTGACATTAGTCTGAAAATGGAATACAAGCCATTTGAATCCAATGAGGATTATTTAATTGAAACGATTCTGGTCAGGGCATTTGATTCCGGAAAACTCGTGAATCAAAAAGCAGCAAATCCTGTAAATTATGATGATTTGATGAATCATTGGGAAACAAAAGCAAAAGAGACTAAAGTCGAAAAATAGCACTATTTTATTTAAAGCATAATTGATAAAGACCTACAGATAATTCTGTAGGTTTTTTTATTGTTTTAAGTTTTGGATTACAAGGTTAACTTAGGTTTAAGAGAATATACTTACTTATTTTTGCGAACTGAGATTTCTCTCTGACAGCCCGTAAAATCAGTGTTTTTTGTTATATATTTTGTAGTTAAACGATGATTACTTTGTTTTTTTAACAAATTAACTGGGAATATAATTTGTTAATTATAGTTTAATTTGTAGGTTTACGATCTTAACAACCACTAAGTTAACCAAAAACCAATTTATTTATGAGATTAAAACTACTTACACTATTGGTGTTATTAGTGGCCATTCCCATTTGGTCGCAGAAGACATCAGAAAGTGATTTTGTAATTTCTTTAAATGGAAACAAAATCACAACTACTTCAAATTTTAAACAGCAGTTTAAAGACAAAAAAAGTACAGCTAAGCAGAGCCTGAAAACAGAGTATACTTTGCTGCAGTTTACAAAAATTCCTTCTGTAGAAGAACAACAAAAGTTGAAAACACAAGGAATAACTTTACTTAGTTATTTATCGAATAACGCTTATTATGTAGAAATTGCTCCTGAGTTTTATAACAAAAGCAGTGTTTCTGATAACATAAGAGCAGTGATTGCAGTCGATCCGAAATATAAATTGGATCCTATGATTGTGGATAACGCTATCCCGGATTATGCTGCAGCAGGTGGTAACGGAATTAAAGTTGTTGTGAGCTATTTTAAAGGCGTTGATCGCAAGCGTGTTGAGCAGGATTTAGCAGGCTTGTTTTTGAAAAACACTAATAACGATACAACGTTTAATGAAATTTATATCCAAGCCTCCAAAGAAAAGTTAGAAGAGGTAGCAAAATTCAATTGGGTACAAAACATTGACTTGGTTGCTCCACCGGTAGAAAGTGATAATAAGCCGGGTGTAACTTCGCATAAAGCAAATGTTTTGGGATCTACTATTCCTGGTCTTGGTTATGGATTAACTGGTAAAGGAGTGAAAATTGGTGTGTGGGATGGTAACCTTGAACCTCACAAAGATCACACTGGCAGAGTTATCAATAGAGAATACGAATCAAATTCTTCACATGGAGATCACGTTTCAGGTACTATTGGCGGTGCCGGTTTATTGGATCCTAAGGCAAGAGGTATGGCTCCGGAAGTACAAATGTACGGTTGGAATTTTAATACTCAGTCTAACGGTTTAAGCGTTCAGCAAGAAAGAGTGAAAGCCGCGAATGAAGATGGTATTGAATTAACATCAAATTCGTATGGAGTAAATTTAACTTCAGGTTATAATACCAGAAGATACGATACCGGAGATCGTGGTGACGATAATGTTACCGTCTTATTTCCTTATCTTTTGAATATTTATTCGAATGGAAATGCACAAACAGCATACCCTAGCGGATTTAACACATCAACAAAAAATTCAAAAAATGCACTGCATGTAGCGGCAAATAATCCTGATGATTTAATCAGTTCTTATAGTAGTTTTGGGCCAACTATCGATGGACGTTTGGTTCCTCAAATTGCTGCTGTAGGTACAAATGTGTATTCATTAGATTATAGCAATTCATATCAGATCATGAGTGGTACTTCTATGGCTACTCCTGGAACTACAGGTACAGTTGCTTTATTGTATGAAAGATACAAGAATATTTACGGTACAAAACCATTAGCATCTTTAATGAAGGCCTTAGTGACAGGAACTTCTAAAGACGTTGGAAATCCTGGTCCTGACTATAAATATGGTTTCGGAAATTTAAATGGTCTTAGAGCTGTTAGAGCTTTAGATAATAAAACGTTTTATTCTAACACAGTATCTAACGGTCAAAGCTATGAGAAAGAAATTGTTGTACCGGCAGGATTAGTGACTTTAAAAGTGTTACTTGCTTACACAGATTTGCAGGGTACACCAGGAGCCTCTTCTGTTTTGGTAAACGATTTGGATGTGAAAATTGTAAAAGACGGTGTAACCACTTTGCCTTGGGTTTTAAATGCTACAACACCAAATGCTAATGCGGTTCGCGGAGTGGACAATTTAAATAATATTGAACAAATCACTTTGGATAATCCTGCTGCAGGAACGTATAAAATTATCGTTAGCGGTACTAGAGTGCCTATTGGTGCACAAGAGTTTTCTGTAGTGTATGATTTAGTAGCTCCTGAATTAGTTTTAACTTATCCTATCGGAGGAGAGAAATTTAATACAGATACTACAGAGTACATTCGTTGGGACTATGAAGGAGAAGCAAAACCTTTTACAATCGAATATTCTGTTGATGGAGGGATTAACTATCAGGTCATAGCGAAAGATGTTCCTTCTGCTGCGAGAAATTTTGCATGGAAAGTTCCTGCAGGAATTGTGGCTAATGCAAAAGTAAGAGTAATTGCAGGTTCAAAAGTAGACACTTCAAGAGAGGTGTTTAATATTATTACAGAGCCTAAAAATTTAGTGATAGCGCCATCAGCATGTGGTGTTTCATCTTATAAAATGGATTGGGATCCAATTCCGGGAGCAAAGTATGAAGTGCTAAAAATGAATGGATACAACTTTGATGTTGTTGCAACAGTAACTGATCCGACTTATACTTTTGCAGTATCAGTTGGAGAAGATAACTGGTTTTCAGTAAGATCCATTGATATCGCAACAGGAATTGTTTCTGAAAGAGTAAGGGCAGTAAACGTTGAGCCGGTTTCTAAAGCTGTGGTAAGTGCTGCGACTCTTCCTTTCACAGAGAACTTTAATTCCAGAAAAGCTGCAAATTATGTCTTTTCAAAAGGAACAACTGGTGTAGTAAAGTATGAGTATATTAATGCAGATTTTGTAGACGGAGCAAAAATGGCCGGATCAGGTGATGTATCAGCTTCTCCTTGGGCAGCAAGCACATCGGCAAATGCTTTTGCTAACAACTCTAATTTTGTTAAGAAAGTTTCATTTTGTGATATCGACGCTACAAGTTTGACAGGTAAAACAATTGGACTTAAATTTAATTTAATCTGGACTACAGTTGGTGCTTCACCACTACCAAACAAAAACTTCTTTAGACTTGTTGTAAACGGAACTCCAGTGAATAGTTACGAAAATATAGGTGTTTACGGTGGAACAGCTACGTCAGGTAATACAGAGTTATTATACGATTTATCGGCTTATGCGGGAACTATCTTTAGTGTAGCTTTTGAATCGGTTATGGATAACGATGTGCAAGTAATAGCGAATGATAACGTTTACAATTCTGTTTTTATTGATAATGTTTCTATTTTTGAGGCAACTGCGACGGATGTTGAATTAACTTCATTAACTCCAAATGCAGGAATTACAGCCAGTGAAACTGTAAAAGTAAAAGTATTCAATCACTCTCCTGTAGCGGTAAGCAATGTACCCGTTTCTTATAAAATTGATAGTGGAGCAGAAGTGATTGAAACTATTCCGGGACCAATTAATCCTTTTACTGAAGTATCTTATGATTTTGTACAAAAAGCAGATTTTTCAACACCAAAACTTTATAAAGTAGTTGGAAATGTAAATTATACAGGTGATACAGTTATAGATAATAATACGTTAGTGGGAAGTGTTCGTAATACAGGAACTGATGTTTTAATGGGCGGAGCTGCTCCGGCATCTACTTGTGCAGCGACATTTACAGATAGTGGTTCGCGTTATGCAAATTATGGAGATAATCTTACGCAAACTATTACTTTTAAACCTGCAACAGCTGGAAATAGTATTAAGGTAACTTTTTCTGCCTTTAATGTGGAGCAGGACTATGACTACTTATATGTGTACAACGGAACAACTACATCTGCTCCTTTATTAGGTACCTTTACAGGAAATACTTTACCTCCTTCATTAACGTCAACAGCTGCAGGAGGGGAGTTGACTTTTAGATTTACTTCAGACAGTAATACAAATGAATTAGGATGGATTGCTGATATAGAATGTGTAGTGAAACCAACAGTAACAGATGTATCTGTAGTTTCAATTACTACACCTGAAGTTTTAGGTAAAAAGACTAATGCACACAATGTGACTATTAGAGTTAGTAATTTAGGAACGACTGCTTTGACCAATCATCCGGTATTTTATCAGGTAAACGGAGGAGCAAAAGTTACAGAAACTGTTCCGACTATAGGAGCTAATGCTACTGTAAATTTCACTTTTGCAACTAAAGCAGATCTATCAGTTGTAGATGCTACTTATACTATCAAAGCGGGAGCTGATTTGCCGGACGCAAATGCGGCTAACGATGCAGTCGAAAAAGTAGTGTACAATAAAAACGAATTACCGGTTCACACCAATACAAATGGATATGCTATTTCGCGCTTCAAATGGAATGATGTGGTTAATAATTCTGGAACTACAGCGTATTCAGATTTTAAAAACATAAAAATTCCGGTTTATGCTGGCTTTACTTATCAGCCAGAAGCAACAATTACAAAAACCGAAACACCAATAACCAGAGACTTATCAGCAACTGCAACGGGAGTTTTCACAATGGTTGTCATTGACTTGAATGGAGATGGTAATCTGACAGATGAATTTTATGCAGGGAATTTTTGGGTAAACACTACTCCAACTTCTGCGGCACCTGCTATACCATCAACAACAAGTACACATTATTTTAGACATAATTCGACATTGGCAGGAGGATTTACTATTCCGGCTAACACGACTTCGGGAGAAAAATTAATGCGCGTATTGCATATGTTCCGTTCACCTTCAGAATATTTCAATGTGAATCTTGGGCCAACTTTTGATGGATTAACAAGTTCAAGAAGTGATTTTGAAGTAGAGGAGTACACTATTAACGTATTACCTTTTACAGCTGCCGATGCTAGTATTGATGCAATTTCAGCACCAATTAAGCCGGGTAATGCTCCTGTGACAGTTTCAGCTGTAATTCGTAATTATTCAACAGTAGCTATTAATAATTTCCCGGTTGCTTACAAGATTAATGGAGGAGCTGAAGTAGTTCAAAATCAGACAACTTCAATTCCGGCAGGAGGAACAGCTCCTATTGTATTTACAACTAAAGCAGATTTAGGAGCGCCTGGTGATTATACAATTCAGGTTTATACCAAACTGACTGGGGATACCGATCCTTTAAATGATTCTAAATCAATAAGTCTTTCGCATGCTGCAAATCATCCTGTAAATGTGACTGGAACTTTTGATGGAATAAATGACTTTATCAAAACAGACGCTGCACCGGCATTAAATCTTACTAATAATTATACTTATGAGCTTTGGGTAAATCAAAAACAACCTACAACTTTTGCAAGACTTTTAGATAAGAGCACTGCGTTAGCGTTTATTCATACTAATAACAGTTTGAGTTTATATAAGGAAAATAGTTTAGTGATCTCTATTACTACTGCTGCAGGATCATACGTAATTAATACAGGAGTAAATACCATTAAACAAAATACATGGCACCACATCGCTTATACGGTAAGTGCTGCTAACGTGTACACAGTTTATATTGATGGAGTTTCAGTTCCTTATACCAGTACAGGTACTGCTGGGGCAGCAAGCACAAATGCTAGTGCACCTGCTTATATTGGTAATAATGCAGGATTAGCTCGTGGTTTAAATGGTAATATTGATGAAGTTCGTATTTGGGCAGGAGTTCGTAATCAGGCAACAATTGCTGCAAATTCAACGACGAAATACGTTGGAAACGAACCAGGATTATTAGCGTATTACAGTTTTTCAGAAGGCGACAAACCGTTCGTTTTTGATAGTACAATAAGTGATAACACTGCTGTTGTAACCAATGCTGATACTAATGGTTTAGGAGATGGTAAATTCTGGAATGTACCAGTTCTATTGCAAAAAATAGATTTTGTAAATCAATTATCTACAAGTTATGATGTACCTACCAAAACGTTTACTGTAATATTAAACAATGGGTCAGATGTTACAAATGCAATTGCCAACTATACATTAGGAATGAAAAGTATTGCAAAAATTGGAGGTGTGACACAAGTGAACGGAGTGACACCAAACGATTTTACCAATCCAATTACTTTAACAGTAGAAGGTGTTGGCTTTAATACCGGAATTACCGAAACTTATACTGTGAAAGTAGTTACTGGTTTAAGTAATGAAAGTAAATTACTTTCTTATGATTTTAAAACAGTTTCGAATCCAGGTTTACCACAGGAAATTTACACAGATATTGTTGGAAATAATGCTACTAAAACAGTACCGTTCGGTTACAATGTTTCAAGCCTAGTTGCAGATTTTACAGTTTCGCCAGGCGCTGAGCTTTATGTTGACGGTGTAAAACAGCTTAATTCTAAAGTAACTGCTTCAGATTACCGTAATAGTTTCTTAGTAACAGTTGTTTCAGAGAATAAGCAATCTCAAACTAACTATACGGTAGATATTAATGCAAAAAATACTAAAGCAGGTATCTTGTCTTATTCAGTAGCTAATCAGGTAGGAACAAGTGTTATTGATCCTGTAGCTAAAACGGTAAAAGTTCAGGTAAATAATAATGCTAATTTAAGCGCTTTAGTACCTAATGTTCAGGTTTCTGATTTCGCTACATTGCGTATCGGTACTTATATTCAGACTAGCGGAGTGACAACACTTAATTATACTGGACCAGTATCTTATAATGTATTGGCACAAAGCGGAAATATTGAGTATTGGACGTTGACAATTGAATCGGCTAAACCTACAATTACACTTTTAGGTAATGCAGTCATTTCAATTGATAAAGGTTGTGTGTACACAGATCCAGGTTATACAGCTGCAGATAATACAAATGCTGATATTACTTCTTCGGTTATCGTTTCAGGTACTGTTGATGTAAATACTCCGGGACAATATGTAATAACATATACGGTAAAAGATGCATTACAAAATCAAGCTACAGTAACACGTACAGTAAATGTATCAAGTACAACATGTACATTGGGATTACCAACTAATGCTATTGAAGGTTTTGTATTATATCCAAATCCGGTTACCGAAGGTAAGGTTCACATACAATCAGCTTCAAGTAGTCCTAAAAACATTGTGATATCTGATATGACAGGAAAGAAAATACTTTCTGTTCAAACAGAAAAAACAGAATTGAATGTTTTAGGCTTGCCAAGCGGTGTATATCTAATAAGAGTAGAACAGGATGGAAATACATCTATAGAAAAATTAATCATTAGATAATTTCATAGACTAGTTCTAGGTAATTAGCAATTTACAACCCGACAGGTTTTTAAAACCTGTCGGGTTTGTTTTTTACTACCTATATATAAGGAGTGCTTCTGTCCAGCTGAGCGAAAATGCAAGAAAGTAGTTTCTGTCCGGCTGAGCGAAGTCGAAGCTTGGAATTTGAGATTCTATACTATATATAAGAGTAGTTTTTTTGTCCAGCTGAGCGAAGTCGAAGCTTTATCCCGCTATCCGCTGCAATCTTTTGCTTTTTAAAGGAAAAATCAAAAGGATTTCCACTACTATCGGGGCTAGGGTATGGGTTTTCAAAGGAAATAAGACAAGAAAAACAAAAACTTCGCGCCTTTGCGTCTTTGCGAGATTAAAAAGAAACCAGTAAAAACGGGGCTTTGTATCTAATAGTTTCATTTGAATAAAGAAAAACCTTTCAAACCTGAAAAAAG